>JACDGQ010000089.1 GCA_013821615.1 Planctomycetota bacterium | reverse complement strand
CCGCCGGGCACGGTGCTCGACCAGACCATCGTGGTGTGGGCGCTGGGCGAGGCGCCGACGACACGCACGGTGGCGGTCCACTGTCATGGCGTGGTGACCGGCGCGCTCAGCGCCGATCCCGGCTTCTCCGTCGCGGTGCGTCCGGTCGAGGCGGGCGCGCGCTACCTGATCGACATCACCCCGCGCTCGACCGCGACGCGGCTGCTCGCCACCATCAGGGTCCAGGTGCAGCCCGAAGGCGACGTGAGCCTGTTCGCCGCCGTCGGTGGTGCGCTGGCCAGGTGAAGCTGGCCTTCACCCCGGCTCAGACCGGTGGATCGGCAGGCGGATGATGAACGTGGTCCCTTTGCCGATCTCGGTTTCGAAGGCGATCGTGCCGCCGTGCCGCTGCACGACGATCGCGTGCGAGATGTAGAGTCCCTGTCCCGTGCCCTGGCCGACCGGCTTGGTGGTGAAGAATGGGTCGAAGATCTTCTTGCGCGCGCTCTCGGGTATGCCCGTTCCATTGTCGCCAAAGCGCAGTTCCACGAACTCGCCCGCCCTCCGGGTCGAGATGGACAGCGTGCCCTTGACCCCATCCCCGTGAGCGGCGCCGATGGCATGTGCCGCGTTGACGATCAGATTGAGGAAGACCTGGTTGAGTTCGCCGAGGAAGCAGGTGACCGGCGGCAGCTCCGGGTCGAGATCGGTGACGGCTTCGGCCACATATTTGTATTCATTGCGCGCCACCTCCAGGGTGGTCTCGATGGCATGGTTGAGGTCGTTCGGCTGGGCACCCTCCTGGCCTGGGTGCGAAAACTCTTTCATCGCACGCACGATGGCGGCGATGCGTTCGACGCCTTCGATGGATTGCTGGGTGGCGCGCGGGATCTCCACGCAGAGGTACGGCAGATCGGCCTTGCGCCAAGCATCGGCCGCAGCCGCTTGGGCCTGCGCATCGTGCGCCGGCGCGTCGCCATCGCCTACGGCGCGCTGCTGGAGTCCGAGCGCCGCATCGAGGCCGGCGAAGGAGTCGCGCAGGAAGCGCAGATTGTCGCCGATGAATTGGATGGGCGTGTTGATCTCGTGCGCGATGCCGGCGGCGAGCTGGCCGATCGATTCCAGCTTCTGGCCCTGGTTGCGCTGCATCTCGAGGACCTTGCGCGCGGTGGACTCGATGCCGATCAGGAGGATTTCCGAAGTCGATTTCGCTGGGGCGCCCGCAGCGGAGTTTGCCACGATGGCGAGGGTGAGGTATCCGATCCGCCCAGTAGCGTCATGGTAGGGCACGTCGATGAGTTCCCGCTGACCGCGGTCGGCGCGGCACTGCGACAGGGCTCCCCGCACCAGCTCCAAGGACACCGCCAAACCGCTGCCCGCGAGCGTGCCGCCGATAGCCCTGCGCGCGGGCGTGCCGAAGACCCGCTCGGCGGACGCGTTCCATTGCGAAATGGTGTCGTCGCTGCGCAGCCCGATGAGCACTACAGAGATGCTGGAAAGCAGCAATTCCGCTTCCGCGTGCGCAATGCGCAATCTCCGTTCAGCAATGCGACGCTGCCAGACGGCGGCGGTGAGCAGGCTGCCGATCATGCCAACGACCCAGCTGGTCCAAATCGCGTTTTCCTTGATGAATTCAGGGCTTGGTGACGCGGTTATCACCACGGTCTTGGCAAAGGCGAAGAGCGGACGCATGTGGCTCATGCCCCCATCCGCAGACGCTGGGTTCCTGTCCGATCTCGCCAGCACCTGGGCCGGGGAATCCGTGCGCAGCAATGACAATTGCAGCCGTGCCACCCGCCGTTCGGAGGGGAAATTGAGGATGGACTGCAAACGCAAGGCTACCGCAACAAAACCCTTGGGTTGCCGCGTTTCGTTGTCCGCACGCACACGCTGATAGACGACGAGATCGTTGGTCTTGGTATTTTCCTCGACGATCGCCACGGGGTCGGTCGCAAATGGGAAATCGATGTGCGCCGCGAGATCGAGAGCGACCTGGTGCGGATGATCGGAGCGCAGGTCGTAGCCCAGGGCCGGTTCATTGCCGAGCAGCGGCGTGATGTGCAGGATCGGGCTGTAGACATCGCGACTGCCCGCGGGGATCCGCTGCCCGTGGGCATCCTGTTCCCAGATGGCGAAATCGGTCATGCCCATGCCGCGCGCCGCGCTCACGAAGGATTCCTTTTCCCCTATCGCCACGGATGGTATCCATTGCCACGACCGCACCGCTGGATTGCCGGTCAAATAGCTGGTCAGCTTGCGAAACTGCTGGGGGGTGAGGGCCGCCTCGTGCTCCATGATCCCCACCAGGCTCTCCAACTCGACGTCGCGCAGCCGGTACAGCCTCTTTGCGGCGCGGTCGGTGAGGCCGGAGGCCAATTGCTCGAACGTCGCATCCCGCTGGTCGACTTCGGACCGATACGCCACCCACACGGCAAATGCCGTCATCGACAGCCCTGTCGCCACGACCAATGCGGTCTCAAGGTGCCACTGCCACCGCAGTGCGGTCGCCCACCTCCTGGCCAATTGGCCGAGCAGCAGCGGACCCGGCACCAGGATGAGGAATAGCACCACGGTGAAGATCACTGGCGGCAGGGCGGCGCTGACCAGGCGCATGTTCCAATCGCGGGCATCGAAATCGATACCGAGCGCGGCGATGATCCTCCCGGAACCCGAGTACGCACCTGCGCAAATGATCAGGTCATCGGTCAGTTCGAGATACGTGGTCTTCGCTTCGAGAACCTTGGTCAGCGGATTCTTCTTTTCGTAATCCACCCAACCGCTGCCCTTGGTCAAGGCGATGGTCTGCATATCTTGACGAAACAACTTCCCGCCTGGTCGATCGGGGACATTCAGGAAGTTTTTTCCCACCATCTCGGGTTGCACGGGATGAGCGACGGCGTTGAGCTGGCGATCATAGGCATAGGCATACAGATCGCCCTGCATGAACTCGCCATGCCGGTCGTTGAGTTCTTGAAGGAGACGCGCGCGACCATACTGCCGATAGTACCGCACGGCCTTGTGCACCAGGGCCTGCGCGTCCTGCGGAGTCGCCAAGCCGATCCTGGCCGTCAGCGGGTCGTTGATCGGGACCACGACGGTGAGCCACGTTCCCCAACGATCCGTGTACGGACCGCTGGAGGCGGGGGCGCGCTCGGCAAACACGCGCTGCGCTTCTGTCGAGGCTGCATTAGTGATCTGAACGACACCCGAGCCATCCGGAGCGACGGGCGGTTCGCTGGTGGCGCAGGAAACCACCTGACCATTTGCCTGCCTGCCAAAGACAGAGACGCCGCGATTGCCGGGAAGCGCTTTGCGGACCGCCATCAGCTGCGCCGAGAGCATCTGCTGGATGGGCACTGACAAATTGCTGTCGGTACCTGTCAGCGCAGAGACCTCCTGGGTATTCGTGCCTTCGGCGGTCACCAGCGTCTGGCGGAGAAATTCCTCGCGCATGTCGCTGGCCGCATCCGTCACATAGAACCACGTCAGCAGCGCACCGCCGGTCAGGATCCCGAGCGCCACCAGCAGCCGCCTGCGATTCCACGGGGACGACGAGCGGAAACGGCGCGTCGTTGCATGCGCCACTGCCACGGTTTCGTGGACCCGGTCGGGTTGTGCCGCCATCGGTATCACCCGCCCAATGGAATGGTGTCGACGCGGCAGCCGCCCGGTCGCCACCGCGACCATTGCACATGGTCCATCGACAAGGCGTTTCCCCGCGCTGGCTCGCGCACGAACCAGGACCATTCAGGATGTGATCGTCGGGTGGTGCTCATCGTACCAACGGCCAAGGTGGAGAGGGTGGACGCCACATGCCGCTGCTGCCTGCGCTCGGTCTTCACGGCCCTGGCCTGCAAGCGGGGCGAGCCGCGCATGGATCTTACGAGGACGACGCCACGGGTCATGCGGCGGATGCAGGACTGGTGCCAACACGATCCCAGCGTCTTTGACGATAGGCGGTGAGGTTATACCTTGAAAAAATGGCCGTTGCCAAGTCCCGGCGAGACGTGGTCGCGTGCCTTCTCCGCCCCTGGCGGATGGTCGTCCCGCGGTGGCCCGATTCCGACCGGAAGCCAGGGCTTGACCAGGTCACCAAGCGCGGATGCAGGGGCATGGTCGCCTGACGTGATGATATGGTGTAATGACGACCACGCTCATGGACTGCGCTGACCAGCGCCGGGCTCTCGACGCGGGATGGTCAACCAAGCATGAATGTTTCCGACGACCGGCGCAAAAAAATGCAGAAGCATGCCGCGGCGTCGCCCGGCCTGAGTGGGAAAACGATTTCACGACTCCGCCGAACTGCAGCGCAGGGACGGATTTGCAGAGAAAATGTGCGCAGATTGCCAGCCCGCAACGCCCCCCTGCCGCGCGGGTATGGGCTGCGGTATACTGACCACCCGGAGTCGCCATGCCCTTCCCCGCGCGCTGCGCCCAGATCGCCCTCCTCGCCACCGCGTTCGCGGCCCCGACCGCCGCCCATGCGGCGGAGGACGGCTACGTCTATGGCGGCGACCAGACCTGGGCCTTCCAATATCCGGCGGACGGCGTGCGCGATGGCGCCCTGCTCGACCTGCGCTCGCTCAATGAGAAGGTCGCCGGCGAGAAGGGCGTGGTCACCATGTCGCCCGGCGGCGGCTTCGTCGACGGCGCCGGCAAGCCGCTGCGCTTCTGGGCGATCAACGCCAAGTTCGATTTCGAGAAGCCCGAGGAGTTCGACACCTCGGCGCGCTTCCTCGCCAAGATGGGCGTCAACCTCGCGCGCCTGCACAGCGACCTTTCGCCCAAGGACGCCAAGAGCCCGCTCGACGAGCCCGACGTGAAAGAGATCGACCGCATCTGGCGCGAGGTCGCCGCGCTCAAGAAGCAGGGCATCTACAGCGTGATCTCGCCGTTCTGGCGGATGAAGCTGCAGGCCGCCCACGGCATCGAGGGCTACAACGGTGACGCCGACGGCGACTGCTGGGGCGTGCAGTATTTCAACCCCAAGCTGCGCACCGCCATCAAGGCCTGGCTGACCAAGCTCTACGGCGAGAAGAACCCGTACACCGGCATCCGCCTCGCCGACGATCCCGCGGTCGCGGTGATCCAGACGCAGAACGAGGACAGCGTCTTCTTCTGGACCTTCCAGGGCATCAAACCGCCGCAGATGAAGCTGCTCGGTGGACAGTTCGGCACCTGGCTGAAAAAGAAGTACGGCGACCTCGACAAGGCCAAGGCGGCGTGGGGCGGCGAGGGCGCCGCTGGCGACGACCTGCCCGGCAACGTGGTCGGCATGATGCCGACCTGGGCGGTCAACCAGGCGCCGGCCGGCAAGGCCAACCGCGCCGCCGACCAGGTCGAGTTCCTGGCGCACACCCAGCACGACTATTACCAGGACATCCGCGAGCACTACCGCTCGCTGGGCTGCAAGCAGCTGATCAATGCCAGCAACTGGCAGACCGCCGACGCCATCCGCCTCGGCGACGTCGAGCGCTGGACCTACACCGCGGACGAGGTCATCGCGGTCAACAAGTACTACGGCGGCAAGCACGACGGCGACAACAACGGCTGGCGCATCGATCCCGGCCACACCTTCACCAACGAGACCGGCGTGCGCGATCTGCGCAGCCTGCCGACCAACCTCAAGCAGGTCGCCGGCCACGCGATGATGATCACCGAATCGTCGTGGGTGAACCCCAACCGCTACCAGACCGAAGGCCCCTTCCTGATGGCGGCCTACCAGGCGCTGACCGGCGTCGACTGCTTCTTCTGGTTCGCCCAGAGCAGCTCCACCTACGACGACGGCCTCGCCCTCGGCCTGCCCTGGCTGCACATCCAGAACCAGAACCCGATCACCAAGTGGAGCTGCTCGATCCCCGCGCTGATGGGCGCCTTTCCGGCCAACGCCCTGGCCTTCCGTCGCGGCGACGTCGCCCAGGGCAAGCCGGTGGTGCATGAGGCGCGCTCGCTGGCGAGCATGTGGAAGCGCGAATACCCGATCATCGCCGAGGCCGTCGAGTTCGACCCCAACCGCCGCGAGGGTGGCGAGGCGCAGGCCCAGGCCGAGAAGGCCAAGCTCACCGGCGGCGTCGACCCTCTCGCCTTCCTGGTCGGCCCGGTCGAGGTCGACTACGGCGCGGATGCGGCCAAGACCGTGATCTCGCCCGACCTCGCCAAGCACATCGATGCGGCGAAGAAGACCGTGACCAGCATCACCGGCGAGATCGCGATGGACTACGGCCGCGGCGTGTGCGTGGTCGACACCGCGCGCAGCAAGGGCGTGTGCGGCTTCCTCAAGGACGCGGGCGGCACGTTCACCCTCACGGATCTCACCATCACCAGCGGCAACCGCTACGCGACGGTCAACGTCGTGGCGCTGGACGACCAGCCGCTGAAGTCGTCGAAGAAGGTGCTGGTCCAGCTCGGCACCATCTCGCGCCCGACCGGCTGGGACACCAAGGAGACGGGCGGCGGCACCGAGCAGATCGTCAACGTCGGCCACAAGCCGTGGCAGGTGGTGAAGGGCGATGTCCGCGTCGTGCTGGCGAATGCGGGGCTGACCAAGGCGGTCGCGCTCGATCCGGCGGGATTCCCGACGGCCGCGGCGGTCACGGCCGCGCAGGCGGGCGGGAAATTCAGCGTGACCATGCCGGTGGATGCGCTGTACGTGATACTGACGCCCTGAGGAGGTGAGATGCGCAGGCGCAGCGGGTCGGACTGCGCCGTGAGGATGCACGCGCCCGCTCGTCGGGCAGGCGCTTCATCACCGGCCGGTTCGCCGCCCTACCGGTGCTTGTCCTTCTGGACCTGCACCAGCGGCTTGCGCTTCGCCCAGCGGGCGTCGGGCAGCGCCTCCCACATCTTCAGCTCGTCGTACCAGCCGTACTGGCCGCCGACGATCAGGGCGATGCGTCCCTTGTCGATATCCAGGCCGTCGGCGCTGCCGTAGAGCACGTACTGCTCATCTACCGAGGCGATCAGCTCGTTGGCGAGCAGCTCGATGGTCATGGTGTACCACTTGGCCGGATCCCACTTCACGGTCACGCGGTCGAGGCGCTGGCCCTTGGTGGTCGGGCCGATGCCCGACATCTTGACCAGCTCGAAGCCATCGTTCTGGATCATGATGCGCGCGACGTGTTCTTTGTCGCTGAACGAGAAGCCCATCCATTTGCAGCCGTCGTACTTGAACTTGAAGCGCACGATGACGTTGTGCACCGGCCCCTGGTGGCTGGCTTCGGGATGGTGCCCGTCCTCGGGCTTCTCGGCCACGCGCAGCTGGTCACCGACGCTCTGGAAGTCGCCTTTGTAAGCGCTCCAGTTCTTCTTCCAGCTCTCCGCGGTGAACGGCTCGTCGAGCAGCAGCTTGCCAGGGGCGGTCATCAGCACCTTGGGCAGGTCGGGCGCGTCGTCCTTCTTCTTGGCGTCCGCGGCCGGCGCGGTGAGCACGCAGGCGAGCAGGGCGAGGATGCAGAGCGGAAGCGCGGAGCTGGACATGGCGGAAGGTTCCCTGGAGCGGCCGGAAGCGGTCACCGGTTCCCGGAAGATACCAGGGCGGGCCAGCGCTGTCGATCCGTAGGGACCGGGCTGCTGAGCCTTTTGCCGGGTTCGCGCCGGACCTGACACGGTGGCGCCGCAACCCTGGTGATGCATCGGATTGCGCCCGTGCGGAGGCGGATTCCAGCCCTGGTCGCCCGCGCGTCACCCATCCAGCCCTCCAGCGCGGCCATCGGCGGTATCCGTTGCCCTCGCTGGAATCCGGTCAAGTCTTGCGCATGACCGCGCAGCCGAACCGCTCCCTGGCTGACGGCATCGCATTATTGGGTCTGCTCTGCTCCACCGGCAAGCTGGGCACGAGCGATGCGGCGCAGGCGCTGGGATGGGAAACGACGCGGGCGAACCGGCTGCTCGGGACGCTGCGCGACCTCGGGCTGGCGGAGCAGGATTCGTCCCGGCGCTACCTGCCGGGCCCCGGCGTGCACGTGCTCGCCGCGCAGTGTCTGCAGGGCTCGCGGCTGCTGTCGGTGACGCTGCCCATCCTGCGGGGCAGCGATCGCGAGGGTCTCGGCGTGGCGCTCGGCGTGCTGTGGCGCGGCCTGGTGTGCTACCTGCTGCACGCGGGCCAGACCGAGAGCCTCGACGCCGGGCTGACGGAATTCACGCCCTATCAGGCGGATGATTCCAGCATCGGCCTGGTCATCGAAGCCCATCTGAAGCACGGCCCGTACCGGAATTCCCCCGCCGCCCGGGTGAAGGCCAGGAAAGACGGCTATGCGATCCGCCGCAACGACGACCGCATCCATGGCTCCGTCGCGGTGCCCATCTTCGGCGGCAAGGATCAGGTGCCCATCGCCGGCTTGGCGTTCATCGCCGATCTGACCAGGCACCGGCCCAGCGACCTGGCGGAACGGTTGCGCGCCACCGCGGACGTCATCGCGCAGGCCCTGGGCGCCTCGAGCGGGCGGCCGGCCCGCGGCGGGGGCGGTCGGAAGACGTAGGGCCGGGTCGCCCCGGCGCGTTTTGGGTGGTATCGTGTTGATGGCTATGGCTGGCGGCTCGTCACGCGAAGCCGGACCGGGTCAGCGGTCTACGGCGACTGGTGTTCCCCTCGAACGCGCCAGGGACCGTGGCCCAGGAGCCGTCAGCCGCCAGCCGTCAGCCGTCAGCCGTCAGCCAAGTATGAACCGGAGACATAGGTAACACTTTGAACCGGGGACATGGGCGCCATTCGTCTCCCGCTCAACCGTGCACCCGCGCTTCCCGATTGAACACTTCCCGCCATCGCCAGTATATTGCTAATAGAGCGATTTGCGTTCAACCCCCGCGAGACCGCCATGCCCCTCTCCCGCCGCGACTTCCTCGCCACCTGCGCCGCCGGCATGTCGCTCGCCGCGCTCGGCTTCGATGACCCCGCCGGCAGCCATGGCGCGGCCTGCCTGCTGCTCGAGGCGCGCGCCTTCAGCGACCACGGCGGCTGGATCCTGGACCCGCAGTTCGAGGACCAGATGGGCGCGCCCTACCTGCTCGCGCACGGCCTGGGCAAGCCGGTCGCGCCGGCACGCACCACGGCGCTGTTCCCCGCGACCGGCACCTACCACTGCTGGGTGCGCACGCGCAACTGGTGCCCCGGCGCGTGGGAGGCGCCCGGCCGCTTCCAGGTCGCGGTCGCCGGCCAGCCCCTCGCCACGGTGTTCGGCAC
>JACDGQ010000088.1 GCA_013821615.1 Planctomycetota bacterium | reverse complement strand
GGCCGGGCTGGAGCTGATCGCGTCACCGCTGCTCGGCCGACGCGCGCCGCCGGGCGGCTGGCTGCCGGCGGAGGAGCGCCAGGGCGACCTCGCCCGCGGTCTTGACCACGGCGTCCTGCTCGCGGCGCGTGGTGGCTACGGATGCCTGGACCTGGTCTCCGGCCTGCTCGCTTCTGGGCGTACGCGCGGCCCCCTACTGGTCGGCTATTCGGACCTCACCATCCTGCACGCCTGTTGGCAGCGGAACGGATGGGGCGAGAGCCTCTACGGCTTCCTGCCCGGCATCGGCGCGGGGCCGCGCAGCCTCGACAGCACGGCGCGGCTGTTGCGTGGCGAAGGGCTGGGATGGTCGGCATCCGCCTGCCCGACGGTCCGCACCCTCGCGCCGGGGAGGGTGAGGGCCCCGCTGGTCGCAGCCTGCCTGCGCGTCCTGGCCGGCCTGGTGGGCACCCCTGCGATGCCCGAACTCGGCGGCAGCATCCTCGCCATCGAGGACATCGACGAACGGCCCTATCGACTCGATCGCGATCTCTGGCAGCTGCATGCGGCCGGCCGTCTCGCCGGTGTTGTCGGCCTGATCGGCGGCCAGTTCACGGCCGAGTCGCCAGCCGCGTACGGCGGACCTGATGCTGGACAGGTGCTCGCAGGCTGGGCCGGGCGCCTCGGGGTGCCGGCGATCGTCGGCCTGCCTTTCGGGCATGCCGACGACCCGCTCACCCTGCCGTGGGGGCGCGTGGCCGAGTTGGTGGCAAGCGCACAAGGCTGGTCACTGGACATCAGCGCTCGCTGAACGCGGCCCGCGCCGCGCTCACCCGGGCGGGGGTGTGGTGAAGTCCCAGCTCAGCGTGATCGCCCCGCTCTGGCCGCCTGCGCCATCGACGGCGATCTGGTACTCCACGCCCGCCACGACCTTGAAACCGACCTGGCTGGAATCGTCGCTGATCGAGGTGTCGTCGTTGGCGACCAGCGTGGTCAGCTTCCCGACGCTGCTGCCGGTGGAGACCGCGAGCAGGGTGTCGATGCCACCACCCGCATGGATGAACAGCTTGCCGTCGGCCGGTGCCGTCCACCGGTACCAGATCGAGGCACCACCGGCGTTGCCGGCGTGCCTGGGTTCGCCGGGCTCCTTGGTCGCGCCGACGTTCGAGGTCGCCAAGCTGCCGGAATTGCTCGGCAGCAGCGCGCGGTCGGCGAAGGCGTCGTTGGCCGGGAATGGCACCAAGCTCCAGTGCAGCGCGATGGCGCCCATCGCCCCACCCGCGCCGTCGACCGCGAACTGCAGCGGGACTCCGGCGAGCGCGCGCAAGCGCACGCGGCTGGCCGTCGGGCCCACGCTGGCATCGTTGTTGTTGGACGCCACCGCGGTGAGGCCGGTGACCGCGCTGCCGGTGTAGACCGCGAGCGTGGTGTCGAAGCCGCTGCCGCCGGTATCGATGGTCAACGTGCCCACGGCGGTCGGTGTGTAGGACCACCACACCGAATGGCCCGGGCTGGCGCCGGCGTGGGTCGGCTCGCCGGTCTCCTTGGTGGCGCCGACATTGGTGCCGGTGGCGCTGCCGTTGAGGCCGGTGAGCGGCAGGCGCTCGGCGAACGCGTCGTTGGCGAGCGTGCTCCAGTTCAGCAGCGCCATCCCCGACGCGCCGCCATTGCCGTCGATGACGAGGTGATAGACGTTACCGGCAGCGGCGACGAAGCTCAGCCGGCTGAGCCTGCTGCCCATACCGATGTCGTTGTTCGACGCGACCGGGTTCAGCGCGCCGACGCTGCCGCCGGTGTAGGCCGCGAGCAGGGTGTCATAGCTGCTGCCGAGGGTGTCGAAGACCACCGTGCCGCTGCCCGGCGCGGTCCAGCTCCACCACACCGACGTGCCGCCTGGCCTACCCGCGTGGTCGGACTCGCCCGGCTCCTTGCTGGCGCTGACCGTGCTCACCGGCCCGCTGCTGCCAGTCGGCCCGGTGATGGCGATGCAATTTGCGAAGGCGTCGTTGCCGGGCACTGGCGCCTGGGTCCAAGCGAGCTGGATGGCCCCGGTCGCGCCGGCGGCGCCGTCGACGGCGATCTGGTAGACCGTGCCGGCGCTGGCGGCGAAGCCCGCCCTGGCCTGCTTGACCGTGCCGACATCGTTGTCCTGGACCTTGAGCGTCAGGGCATTGACCGCGCTGCCGGTGTAGATGGCGAGCAGGGTGTCGAAGCTGCTGCTGGCGGTATCAAAGGTGACGATGCCGTCGACCGGTGCCGTCCAGGTCCACCACACCGACGCGCCGCCGGCATTGCCCGCATGCTTGGGCTCGCCGGTCTCCTTGGTCGCGGCGAGGTTCCAGCCCTGGGTGCTGCCGGTGACGCCGCCCAGGGCGATGCGGTCGGCGAAGGCGTCGTTGGCCGGGCGGGCCACGGCGACCGCCGCCGACAGCGCGCTCGCGGAGGCGGTGCCCGGTGCGCCGGCATCGGTCGCGGTGACCTGCACGCGCAGGAATTTGCCGAGATCGCCCGGCCGCACCGTGAAGGTCTGGCCGGTCGCCCCGGCGATCGCGGCGAAGGCCGGATCGTTGGCGCTGGTGCCGAGCTGCCACTGGTAGGCGAAGGTGATCGCCGTGCCGCCATCGCGGTCGTCGTTCCAGGTGCCCGGATCAGCATTCACCGCCAGACCGGGGATGGCCGGCCCGACGATGAGCGGCGGCGTGGTGGACAGCGGCGGATCGTTGACCGGGGTGAGGGTGATGGTGAAGCCCGCCACGGCGCTGGCATCGCTGCCGCCGAGCGCGGTGCCGCCATCATCGACGAGCTGCACCGTGAGCGCGGCGCTGCCGTTGGCGTCGGCCGCCGGGGTGAAGGTCAGCGTGCCGTCGGCGGCGATGCCCGGCTGGACGGCGAACAGCTCGTGGTGGTCGTTGGCGACCGTGAAGACCAGATGCTGGCCGGCCTCGTTGCCGGGGCCGGCGCTGATCGCACTGGCCCATGGCCGGGTCTGGGCGCCGGCATCCTCGACCACCGTGACGTCGCCGCCGGGGATGAAGCGCGGGGCGTCGTTCACCGGCAGCACCGTCACCAGCAGGGAGGCGCTGGTCGCCGACTGTCCCAAGGTGGCGGTGATGGTGATGGTGGCATCGCCATGGGCGTCGGCGAGCGGCACGATGCCCAAGCCGCGCTGGGCGCCACCGCCATCGAGGCTCAGGCCGGCATTGGCGATCAGCGCCTGGTTGGACGAACTCGCGCTCAGCTGCACGGCGGGATCGTCCGCGCTGCTGCCGGACAGGGTGATCAGCAGGTGGCCGCCCTGATCCTCCTGCGCGGTGAAGACCTGGGGCACGCCGATCTGCGGGGCCGAGGCCAGGGCCAGGCGCGCCAGGATCGGCTCGTGGTCGCTGGTCTGGTCGGCGAACTCGGAGTTGACGTGCACCACGTCCTCGCTGGCGCCCGCGAGCAGGTGGCTGCTCACCAGGATGTGGTCGAGGGTCTGGGAATTGCCCTCGAAGTCGTAGTCGTAGCGCTCCGCCGCCGGCAGCGCCGCGATGAGGTTGTGCAGCTCCTGGCCGGCGAGGATGGCCAGGGTCTCCGAGGAGTCGAAGTCGTTGAGGTCGCCGGCGACGACGATGTCGGCCTGCGCATCCTGGGCGAGGATCTGCGCGACGAAGTCGTGCACCAGCTGCGCCTGCTGGTGGCGCTGGACCTCGGAGCCGCGCACCGGCGGCTGGCGGTGGCCGAACAACGGCTCATCACCGCCCTTGGAGTTGAAGTG
This sequence comes from Planctomycetota bacterium, assembly GCA_013821615.1. Classification (GTDB taxonomy): domain Bacteria; phylum Planctomycetota; class UBA11346; order UBA11346; family UBA11346; genus BOG-1363. The sequence continues at coordinate 5,499 of JACDGQ010000088.1, read as the reverse complement.
GTTGGCGATGACGAACAGGCGGCGGCCCGCGAACAGGAATTCGCCGGCGAGCGGCTTGCGGCTGCTCGTCCACGCGGCGTCGGTGGGCGCGATGCGCCCGGGGCTGTGCGCGAGGTGCGGCCCGGGCAGGACCGCATCGGCGTCGGTCGAACCGCCCGGCGCGTTGTCGACGAAGGTCAACCGGTCGGGGCGCAGCAGGAAGCCCTGGCGGATGTTGCCGCCGGGCTGGCCGCCGTCCTGGTCATCGACCGGGTCGATGGCGCGGAAGATGTAGAGCGGGCCGCCCGCGGTCTGGATGGCGGTGATCAGCTTCTGCCAGGTCTGCCCGGCGGTGACCACGTGGTCGTTGGTCGCGCCGCTGTCGTCCTGGATCTCCTCGACGCAGACCAGGTCCGGGCTGCCGAGATGGTTGACGATGTTGTCGGCGTGGCCCGCGAACTTCGCGGCGGGGTCGCCGGGCGCGAGGTTCTCGACGTTGTAGGTGGCCAGGGTCAGGGCGTTGGCGTCGCCGTGCAGCGGTGAGACCTCGTGCACCAGCCCGCCCCGCAGCGGCGCGGGCGCCGGCTGGCTGATGAGCAGCTTGAAGTTCCCGAAGGAGTAGCTCATCACTCCCACCGTCGCCCCGGGCAGGCGGTCGCCGACATCGAGCCTGGGGAGCGCCACGCCGAGCGCGACGTCGCCGAGGAAGACGCGCTCGGGGTTGGCATCGCCGGGCACGGCGAGGATGCCGCCGCGCGCGGTGCGCAGACCGGCCCACGCGCCGTCATCGGGCAGGACCACGAGCTCGTTGTTGACGCCGGTGGCGCTGAAGGCGTGCGTCGGTCCGACCACCACCGCGTCATCGACCTGCACGCGCATGGCCTCCAGGCTCTCGTAGAAGTCGATGCCGTTGACGGCCGGGTCGAAGAGCCCGACGGCGGACTCGACGTCGCCGATGACGCTCGAGATGACCGCGGTCGGCGGCCTGCGCCCACCGTTGCCGATGACCAGCGCCGGCGGCAGGGCATTGCCGCTCGAGACCACGGTGACGACCGGCGCGGTGAGCTCGGTGGTGGTGAGGTTGACCATTCCGGAGGCGCCGCCCGAACGGAATTCGCTGACCGTGCCGCTGACCTGCAGCGCCTGGCCGACGCTCACCGTCGGCGCCGTGGACGTGAACACGAACACCGCCTCCGAGGTCGCGGGATCGGCGTCCGGCAGCGGATCCTGCAGGTAGAAGCCGTTGCCGACGACGAAGGTGACGATGCCGGGCACTGCGGCCACCGCCTGGCCGAGCAGCGGCGAGAGGTGCGCCGCGCCCTGGATGTCGTGGATGCGCACCACGGCCCCGCCGAGGGCGACCAGATCGCTGCGGAACTTGCGCAAGGGCCCGTCGAGCGGCAGATCCTTGGCGATGGTGCCGTCGCCGTACCACACCGTGCCGCCGTTGTCGCTGAGCAGCTGCAGCTGGGTGGTCGCGCCGAGCGTCCCGGCGGGGACCTCGACGATGGCCTCGGGGTTCAGGCCGCTGAGATCCGCGCCACGCGGCACGGGGGCGCTGCCCGGCTGGCCGTTCCAGGTGTAGAGGCGGAAGCCGGCGCCCGCGCCGCCGTCGTCGGCGGGACCGGCGATGATGACGTACTGGTCGCTGGCGCTCTTGGCGATGTCGCGCACGCCCCGTCCGCCCAGATCGAGCTCGATGGGAGCGCCGAAGGTCGCCGAGCCGGCCAGCCCCCCGGAGCCGCCCGCGGCCCCGCCGCTGACCGCCAGGCTGGCGAAGTTGGTCACCGGCACGAGCAGCGCCCGGGTGCGTGCTCCCGGCGTCACCAGCGGCGCGCGGAAGGCGACATAGGCAGTGGTGGTGCTGCCCGGCGCCATCACCAGACCCTCGATGTTGAAGCCGTCGAAAGCCGCGGACTCGGGTGGCAGGCCGATCGCGGTGCTCGCGGCCAAGCCATAGTGGTCGGCGCCGAGATGGTGGAGGTCCAAGTGGTCCCAGGCGACCAGGTCGGCCTTGAGGAAGTCGTAACGCCCGGCGAAGGTCAGGGTGCTGGCGGCGCCGCTCCCGGTGAGATCGGCCGCGAACAGCCGCGAACGGTTCGGCCGGCTCTTGCCCTCGGAGGAATTGCTGCCGGAACCGAGGGCGAAGACGCGGTTGCCGACGCGGATCAGCGCCTCGAGATCGACCTCGCGCGGCAGGCCGCCGCTGGTGTCGGTGAGCTGCAGCGGCGGCGTTCCGGCGGATGGTGAGAAGTCGGTGCTGGCGAGCGCGGCGCCCGACTGGGTGCGGCTGTAGATGCGCAGCGCGTTGCTCTCGTCGTCGGCGACCAGCATGGTCTGGGCGTCGAGCGCCACCGCCCCGGAGGCGTCGCTGATGCCGGTGAAGAAGCGGGTGCTGCTGCCACCACCGGCCGAAGCGGCGTAGTGGGCGACGGCCTGGGCCGACGACCCTCCACCATCGCTGACCGTGACCGTGAGGTCGGCGAAGCCGACGCCGGTCGGCACCACGCTCATGGTCACGGTCGCGCCTGTCCGCACCAGGGTCACCGCGGGCGCGGACACGACCGCCGCATTGCTCGACTCCACGGTCAGCGCAAGCGCGCCGATCGGGGTTTCCGCATCACCGATGGTGAAGGTCACGGTCGGATTCGTCGGGTCGCCGGCCGCGCCGGAGAAGGATGCGATCGACGAGATGGTGGGCGGGGTGTTGCCCGAGGACACGTTGTCGTGGTCGGCGATGCTGACCGCGATGGTGTCGCCCGGCAGCGCGCCTACAGGATAGCCCGTCGCTCCGCCGATGATCGCATGGGTGATGGTCGCGGTGCGCAGGTTCGGCCCGGCCGCGGGCCCGTCGTCGATGACGCGGACCGTGACGGTCCTGGTCGGGATGGCCGCATCGAGGATGAGATCCACGCTCGCGGCCGCGGCGGTGCCGTCGACGCTGAGCAGGGTCTGCGCGTCGGCGGTGGCCCTGACCGTGACCGGGCCGTCGGGCGCGGTGGTCAGGGCGATCTGGTAGGCGGCGCTCGGGGCGGCCTGTTCGTCGAGGGCGATGGTGGTGGCGCTGACCGTCACCCCCGGCGCCACGACCGCGCCGGGCGTGAACGCCAGGCCGCGAAAGGCGGTATTGGTGGCGGCGGCGACCAGGCTGGTGGCGCTGCTGCCGCCCAAAATGAATCCGCCGAAGCCGCTCGCATCCACGTACGTGAACAGTGCTCCGGCACTGGTCGCATGGATGGTGACGGTGCCGCCAGCGACGCTGGCGACCAGTCCACGTACACCCGGCGCGATGGCGCCGCCGCGCGGCGACCAGGCGGTCCCGATCAGGCAGTACTTCAGGATTCCGGCGCTGTCGTCGGCGACGTACAGGGTGTCGGCGCCGGGCACCGCCGGATCGAGGTCGAGCAGGGCGAAGGCATACGGGCTGCCGGTGGAGAGCGGCAGGCCAGGCAAGCTGGTGATGACTTGCCCGGAGCTGGTCGGCACGCCGTTGCCGACGCTGCCGAGGCGCAGCGTGGTGCCCGAACCGGTCGAGACGTAGAGTTGCCCAGCCTGGATCTGCACCTGGCGGAGATTGGTCACGGTGGTGCTGAGCTGGGTCGATGTCGAACTGCCCACGGTGGCGGAGCGCACCCCGCCACTGGCGCCCGCGAAGAACAGGGTGGTGCCATCGCTGGCGGTCGCGCTACGCACATTGTTGCCGGATATCGCCGCGTCGGTGAGCGCGGTCGAGCTGTCGATCCCGCCGGCAGCGTCGATCCGCGCGATGGTCCGCGGCACTCCCGGGGTGGCGGTGGTCGCGACGCTGAGCGTGCCCGGCGCCGCGTCATAACCGGCCGCCAACACATAGGCGCCGTCCGCGGAGCGGCTGATCAGGCCCTCCGAAGTGGCGGAGCCGCTCGCCACCAGGCGGTGGTTGGCGCCGTTCGACGCAGTCGGCAGGACGATGCTCCGCACGAACGCCCCATCCGCAGTGTACACATCGAGGAACACCGGGGTGCCGGCGCTCGTCAGTGCGCTCAAGCCGTCTCCAACCCGGTAGATGACCAGATTACCACCTTCGAATGCCGCGCCCATGGCTGTGTGCGTGCCGAGTCCGCTGAGCAGCAGGAACAGGAGCGGGAGGTGCGGGGTGCGACGGGGACTGGGCATGTGACGCTCCGTGAAAACAGGGTGGCGACTGACTCTGTTGTGCCTGCTTCAGAGAACGGATGATGAATGTGCGGTGATCGCCCAACCCGTTGGCGACGATGGTCCTCGTTGCACGGGACATGGCGCGCGCCGAGCGATGTGCGTGGCCGACCACGATCGACAGCGGGACGCCACCTGCTCAGCCCCGTGCCGACCCAGCAGGCGCAGCAGCGCAGCGATTGAGCTCGACGCGTTCAGGACCACAGCGCCCGGGCGCCGAAGAACGCTACGTCCTTGCACCGCCGCAGCGCCCCCTGCAGGGACGAGCAGCGCGCATCGGTGGTGAAGGTCATGCTCAGGACGACGCGCCGTTCCCCGACGCCGAGCGGCGTCACGCGGTGCAGGACCTTGGCACCCTCGAAGACCACCAGCGTACCCGGCGGCGTCGGAATGGCGCGCGCGCCCCCCGCGTCGCGCACCTCGAGCTGTGCGGAGGACGGTGCGGACGGTTCGCGACCGCCATTGATGAGCGGCAGCAGCATGGTGAAGTGGCGCCCGGCGTAGAAATCCAGATCCCTGTGCCACCCGATGTGGTCACCTGGCCGTTCGTAGACCAGCAGCGAGCAGGAGCTCTGGTCGTGGAGTGGCGTGCGTACCACCGGCGCGCCCGCCAGCCGCGCGCACAGCGCGAGCAGGGCCGGCGCGCGGTAGACGGCGATGCATTCCGGGGCCAGCTCGTGGAGCGCGGCGTAGGCGACGGTCCCACCTTGCTTGTGGCCGGGGATCCAGCTGCGCTCGACGGCGACGATGCGTTCCGCGGCCTCGCGCAGATCCGCGAGTCGCGCCTCATCGAGCACCTGGTGCAGGGTGACCAGCGGAGTCTCTCCGAAACCGGTGGCAGGCGCTTCGTTGCCCGGATCGAACCGCGACCCGAAACGCTCGACGATGCGTTCCTGGAGCCAGGCCAGACGACGGTAGGCGGCCAGGCTGCCGAGGCGCAGCACCGCAAAGACCACCAGCGGAGCCAGGATGAGGATCCAGAGGAGCAGCGGGACCTCCCGGTAGCGTGCAGCGAGCCTGACCGCAGATGGCGAAGGCGCGGCGAAGAACGGATGAAGTGCTGATGACGTGGCGCGCCTATCACGCGCTGCGCTGCCCTTCACCATCAGGCACACCGCTCACGCGCGCCGCCAATGGCGTACGCATGCTGGTTGCAGCCAGCGAGCAGGTGCAGCCGTCAGCCGGCCCCGGCCAGGATCTGCTCGACCGCCCGCCGCGACGGCAGCGATGGCCGTGCGCCTTTGCACTGGACGCTCGCGCCGGCCGCCGCGCAGGCGAAGCGCAGGCGCTGCGCCGCCGGCTTGCCCTCGAGCAGGGCCACGGCATAGG
>JACDGQ010000087.1 GCA_013821615.1 Planctomycetota bacterium | reverse complement strand
CACCTTTATCACCATCGCCTACCTGATTGCGGGGAAGCTTGACCTCAGAGCGCCTTCGCCGTTTGCCGCTGGAACGCGGGCTACCCACTGATCTCGGAATAGAGGCTTTAAAATCGTCTCTCCGCGCATTCGAAGTAATAATCAAATAGATCTGTTTTTGACGTCGTTGGCAGAGGCTATGGGGTCTCACGCGATCGCTATTATCCTATCAGGACTCGACGGCGATGGTACCCAAGGCTGCAGGCACATAAAGAACCATGGCGGAACCACCTTTGCCCAGGACCTGTCAGCGGAAGTCAGCGGCATGCCTCTCTCTGCTCTGGCTGGCGGTTGCATAGATTTCGTTTTGCCACCGGGTAAAATTGCCGAAGAATTACAAAGAATGGTATGATTTATCACATCGATTGCTAGCGGACTACGCGCATCGTCAGACTCACCGTTGCCTTGGAGATGCATCTATGGAACAGACACATGCCCTCCAGGACCTGGCCAGGCTCCATGAGCAGACCCTGGTCACCGAACCGCTGCTCGGCTGCACCTCCACTCGGCGCGCCGCGCTCATCAAGCAGATCGGCACTTTCTTCGCGGCGGCAACTACGCCAATCGAGACCACCAAGGGCGTGGCGCGCGAGGCGACCCTCCACCAGCAGCGTTTCGTCAGCATACTCAGCCAGCGCACGATGGAGCTCGCTGCCGCCAACCTCAAGCTCAAGCTCGAGATCGCCCAGCGCCACGCGGTCGAGGTCGCGCTCAAGAAGAGCGAACGCCACTACGCGCAGCAGCATCGCCAGTCGAACCGCCTGCAGGGGCAGATGCGGCGCCTGTCGCGGCAGATCCTCTCCGCCCAGGAGGACGAGCGCCGCAAGATCAGCCGTGAGTTGCACGATGTCATCGCCCAGACCCTGACTGGCATCACCCTGCGCCTGGCGGTGTTGAGGAGTGAGGCCAAGCGCGGCACCGAGGGCCTCGAAGAGAACATCGCCCTCACCGAGCAGCTGGTGCAGAAGTCGGTCAACATCGTCCATCAGTTTGCCTGCGAGCTGCGCCCGGCGGTGCTCGACGATCTCGGCCTGATCCCGGCGCTGCATTCCTTCATGAAGGCCTTCATGACGCGCACCGGCATCCGGACGCACCTGACCGCTTTCGCAGCGGTAGAAGACCTGGACAGCGACCGGCGCACGGTGCTGTTCCGCGTCGCCCTGGAGGCGCTCATCAACGTCGAGCGCCACGCCAAGGCGACCCACGTATCGGTTGATATCCGCAAAGTGGCGAAGACCGTCTGCATGCGCATCGAGGACGATGGCAGCTCCTTCCAGGTCCAGCGCGTGCTCCAGGCCCGCGGCGGCAAGCGTCTGGGCCTGCTCGGCATGCGCGAGCGTCTGGAGATGGTCGGCGGCAGCCTGGACGTGCAGTCCGCGCCCGGCAAGGGCACCACGATCGCCACCATGATGCCGCTCGGCAAGCTGTGGCGTGTCGGCGCATCCGCCAGGGCGGCCGCGAAATGAAGCGCATCACCGTCCTGCTCGTCGAGGACCACACGATCGTGCGCGAGGGCCTGCGCCGGATGCTCGAGCTCGATGCCGAACTCCGTGTGGTCGGCGAGGCACAGGATGGCCGCCAAGCCGTTGCCCTGGCCATGAAGCTGCGTCCCGACGTGGTGCTGATGGACATCGCCATGCCGCTGCTCAACGGCTTCGAGGCGACCCGACAAGTGCTCAAGGCCGTCCCCGGGATGAGGGTTGTCATCCTCTCCGCGCACAGCGATGACGCCTACGTCAAAAATGCGACCGCGGCTGGCGCTGTCGGCTTCCTGGTCAAGCAGAGCTCCTACCATGAGGTCGGCGAGGCGATCCACGCGGTGCACCAGGGCCGGACCTTCTTCAGCTTGCCAGTCTCCAGGCGCTTCGTACGGGCCGACCTGCGCTCGTCGGGCGCCGCAGCGAAGGCTGAAGGCCGGCACCTAACCTCGCGTGAGATGGAGGTCCTACAGTTGATCGCCGAGGGCAAGGCCAACAAGGAGACCGCGGTCGAGCTCAAGATCAGCGTCAAGACCGTCGAGAAGCACCGCGGGCACCTCATGGAGAAGCTCGACATCCATGACATCGCCGGGCTGACCCGCTATGCGATCGGTGCGGGGATAATCGAGAGCAGCGTCCAAGTCACAATCATCTGAGGCGCTAAAGGTGGGTGAGTGTGCGGATCCCAAGAAACGTCTCAATTGTAACTCGTAAACCCAACCTGAGAACGATCGATGTAGATTTCATGGTTCTAGTACGCGTGCGTGAACGCCCACGAATCATGGAAGCATGGGCAGTCGCAGTCTATCTTCCTGAGTTGGTCGTAACCGCAATGGGGAAGCCGTGAGCGATCGACTGTCCCATTTGGATAAACTCAGAAACCGGTTTCCAGCCTGGCTCCGTGCGCCCAACGTGCTGGTGCTCATGGTGACCCTGGTCATGGTGCTCGGCTTTTTGGGCTTCGCTGCCATCGCTCTCGAGGTCAGGGAGGGCGAGCACCAGGGAATCGAAGAGTCGGTGATCAGCCGGCTGCGCGACCCGGCGGCGCCAGCCGATCCGCGAGGGCCAGAGTGGCTGATTGAGACGGTGCGCGACCTCTCGGCGCTCGGCGGTGCCGGGGTCATTATTTTTGTCTGCCTGAGCGCGAGCGGGTACTTCGCACTGAAACACCGTTATGGCGCCCTCTGCTTCCTCTCCTTGGCGACCCTCGGAGGCTGGGGTCTCAACACGGCACTGAAGCACTTCTTCATGCGCCAGCGACCAGACGTCGTCACGCATCTGACCCACGTCGATTCGTGGAGTTTCCCAAGTGGACACGCTATGGTTTCGGCGATCGTCTACCTGACGTTGGGAGCGTTGCTGGCCCAGCAGACCAACCAGATGCGCGGCAAGCTCTTCATCCTCGCCATCGCCGTCGTCATGACCATCCTGGTGGGGCTGAGCCGAATCTATCTTGGCGTGCATTATCCTAGCGACGTAGTCGCCGGTTGGATCGCCGGCCTAGCCTGGATGTGCTTGTGCTGGGTGGCGGCCAGGTTGCTCTCGCCTCAGGCTAAGCCGTCCGGGAGCGGACGGCGACAATCGCCGTAGATATCACTCTGCCCCCGAACTACGTGATTCTCAAATCTAGCTGTCATGGTAGCTCGGATTGACGCTCACGCACGATCGAACGCATCCCGTGGCTTGTACGTTGACTGGAATATGAGCATCAATGGCCGCTTCCCTGCGAGCCGCCATCACCGCTCACGATTCAAGAGTGAGGATCGCGCAACAATCCCTCGGCATGCACCTCTGGTAGCGTGTCTGTCGTACTCGCTGGCAGATCATCCTGGTTGGCGATTGCACTTTTCATCAACAAGTGGGCGAGCTCCAGGAATCCAGACCATGCAGTTGGCTTGAGAATGAAGCTTTCCGAGGAGACCAGGCACGAAGCGATGACATCCGCATAGTCCTTCGCGGGGCTGAAGATGTATATGGGCGTGTCGTCATAGACCCGCGACCCGCGCAGAAAGCGCAGCAGCTGGCCACCGGTGACCTTGGGAAGATGCGTATCGAGAAGAATGCAGTGGGGAGGCGGGAGGTCGCGCGCATTCTCCTTGACCTCGAAATAATGGAGAGCCTTGGCGCCATCCTCGATCACCAGGAGCTGCATGACATGCCCGCTCTCGCGCAGAGCCTCATCGAGCAGAGCCGCGTCGCCAGCATTGTCCTCCACATAGACGATGGTGGGGATGTGCGTTTTCGTCGCGTTGGTCATGGAATCATTGGCTTTCGGCATGTGCTTGTCACCCGATTTGGGCGGGCGATCATCGAAGTGAATCCGGCGAGCCTCCCGTGAGCTTGACGAGCAAGTGGGCGATGTCTCGCACCGGCAGGCGATATTGGACGTGGTCGCCGATGATCGCGTTCTCGGGCATGCTGCTCTCCTTCGCTTCAGCGGGGTCCTGGACGACGGTGATGCCACCGCCCTCCGTGATGTGGACCAAGCCTGCCGTGCCGTCAGAAAGCATTCCCGACAGCACCACCCCCACGACCCGCTTGCCATACACCGCCGCCGCCGAGCGGAACAGGGTGTCAATGCACGGCCGGTATGGCCCTTCCTTCGGCATGGGCAGAACGCGGACAATGCCTGGCTCGACGGTGAGTTGGTTGTCGGCGATGGCGACGTACAGGCGTCCCAGTTCGAGGCGCTCACCATCGACCGCATCGGCGATAGGCATCGATGTAAAACGCTGAAGCGCCTCTGCCAGGATGCTGGTGCGACCTTCGCCGATATGCATGGCGATCAGCACGGCAGCCTCGAGCCTCTCCGGCAGGGCTTCGAGCAGTCCTCTCAGCGCCAGCACGCCGCCCGCAGACGCGCCGATGACAACAAGATCGCAATGCTGCTTGGCTTTTTTCACAGGGTAGCCTAGCGACCCGACCGACTGAACGGGATCGTTGATTTGGGCAGGGTGAAGTAGAAGGTCGATCCGACATCGCATTGTGATTCGACCCAGATGCGCCCCCCATGATGCTCGGCGATCTTCTTGCATGTAGCCAGTCCGATTCCGGTTCCCGGATACTTCGTCGCCGGATTGAGTCGTTGGAACAGCTGGAATATTCTTTCGAAGTGCTCCCGATTCATGCCGATGCCGTTGTCGGCGACTGCGAAGGTCCACTCATGTTCGGACTCCACTGCGCTGACATGTATGGTTGGTGTACGTTTATCACTGCGAAACTTCAAGGCATTGGAAATCAGGTTCTGGAACAGCTGGGTCAACTGCTCAGTGTTCGACATGACTTTCGGCAGGTGGCCCTCGGCGATCGTCGCATTGGCCTCCAGGATCTTGTGCTTGAGATTGGCCAACGCGCCGTGCAGCGATATATCGGATTCGGTCACGGTGAAACCAGATCCCTGATGGCCGAGTTGTGAGTACGCCAGGATCGCGTTGATCATCGCAAACATGCGTTCCGTGCCTGCTATCACTGCTCCCATGTATTCGCGCGCCTTGTCGTCGAAGGTCGATGCATAGCGCTTCTCGAACAGGGTGACATAGCTCGAGATCATCCGCAGCGGCTCCTGCAGGTCGTGTGACGCGACCGCTGCAAATTGGTCGAGTTCGGCATTGGAACGAAGCAGTTCCTGTGACTTCTCCTTGAGGTCATCAGCAACACGGATTTGTTCCGTGATGTCGGCGATCACCAGCACGATACGCGGCTGAGGAAGCACTCCCTGGAGTCGGCGAGCGTTCATCAGCATGGTTCTTCGACCGATGGCACCGAAATCATGGGTGACCTGGAAATCATCGAAAGCCGAGTTGTGAGGCAAGATGTCCTCAAGGAGACGTCGGAGCTCCGGAATGTCCCATTGGCCATTGCCGAGTTGGTAGACCCGTCTGCCCAGCGTGTGCTCGGCGGTGACGCGAAACGCGGTCAAGAAGGCCAGATTGGCGCTTTCGACGTTGAGGTCGGCATCCAGCACCAGCAGTGGGTAGCGCATCGTCTCGACGATGGCCGCGGTCAATTCCATCGTCTTGGCAAGCGACTGGTTGCTGTTCCGCAGCTCCTCATTGACGGTGATCAGCTCTTCGTTGGTCGCGTCCACCTCCTCCTTCGCCGTTTGCAACTCCTCATTCGTACTGCGGAATTCTTCAGTGGTGGAAGATGTTTCTTCCGTCGCCGAGCGGAGCTGTTCCGCAAGGATGCGGTTCTGCTCGGCGAGGGCCTGGATGTGACCCGTTGCTGCGGTCAACTCGGTGCGCAGCTGAAGAACCTCACGGGCATCTGCTGATTTTCCGCCGTCATGGGCAGGATCCCCTGCCGGCGCAGACGACGGGGCAACGATGACCTTGTCTTGTTCCTCGAACAGGATCAGGAACGATCCCGCATGACCGTCCGCCAGCAGGACCGGCACGACCTCGAAGGCGATTTCACGGACGTGGGCTTCCCGGCGCATCGGGACCCGCTCACGACGAACGGGGACCTTCTGCTCGATGGCTTCGCTGATCGCCGCCTTGAGCGCGTCGCCGACGCTGAACGGAACCATGGCGAGCAGATGGAGGGTTGCCTCGCCCTGGGCCGGTTCGAGATAGGGATTCGTCTGACCCCGGAATTGGATGATGTCCAGCGACTCATTGATCAGCACCCCCGCAGGAGCGAAGCGCCTGAGAACGATCCGGTCAGCCGCGCGCTGCAGGTCGATCACGGTCGGGGTCGAGGGGTGGGCTGGTGATGCCATTTTCGCAACAACCTCGCGCTTGGCTGACAGAGGGGGCGGACCGACACGGCGAGACGTCTGCATCTTCTTGAAGATGCGCTTCTTTTCATCGACGGTCCCAAACAGATCGGACGATCGCCCCACCGACTCCGCCGACCCCAGCAGGAGCATGCCGCTTTGCTTCATGGCGAAGTAGAAGGTGTGGAAGACCTTCGTCTGCAGGACCGGTGCCAGATAGATGAGCAGGTTCCGGCAACTGATCAGATCGATCTTCGAGAAGGGCACATCAGCGGTCACATCGTGCTTGGCGAATACGCACAGGTCACGGACGGACTTGTTGATCCGATAGCCGAGCGGCTCTTTGGTGAAGTAGCGCGCGAGTCGATCGGGCGGGACGTCGGCGGCGGCCATTGCGGAATAGGAGCCGGCTCGCGCCCTGTTGAGCGCCCACTCGCTGATGTCGGTACCGAACATCTGGATACCCGGACTCGACGGAGAATCCTTGAGATACTCCAGCAACTCGATCACGATCGAGTACACTTCCTGACCGGTCGAGCATCCTGCCACCCAGATGCGGATCGATTCCGTGGACTGGCGGTCGCGCATCAGCACGGGAAATATGGTCGTGGTGAGCGCCGCAAACGTCGCTTCGTCGCGGTAGAAGCTGGTCACGTTGATGAGCAGATCCTTGACGAGTGCAGCGATTTCCTCGGGATGTCCGATGATGAACCGCTCGTAATCTTCGAGCGACGGCAGATCGAGCAACCCGAGGCGTCTCAGGATCCGACGCCTGATGGTGGTTGGCCGGTACTGCGTGAAGTCGATTCCAGCATGCGCGCGTACCATCTCGATGATCGCGGTGATGTGCTGGTCGTCTTCTGGAAACGCGGCGGTGTCGCCTTCACCGTCTGGTTCGCCCCTTTCCTCCGGCATAGGGAGGAATTTACGTATCGCCGGGAAGCCGTTCTGGGCGATCTTCACGATTTCCTGGGCGATCTCGCCTGGCGGCAGGACGACATCGACGCAGCCGTGGTTGATGGCATTTTGCGGCATGGCACCGTGTTCTGCGGTGTCATCCTGGGCGAAGGTGATGCCCCCGGCAGCCTTCATCGCGGCAAGGCCGAGGGTGCCATCGGTTCCCGTGCCTGACAGGATAACGCCGATGATCCGGGCGGGTCGAACGCGTGCCAGGGATTGGAAGAAGAAGTTGATCGACAGGTGCGGTTTTGGCGATGCATCACGCGGGGCCGTGCGCAGGATTCCATGCTCGACGGTGAGGCTGGTGTTGGGCGTGATGATGTAGATGTGATCGGGTCGTAGCTGGACGCCGTCATCGGCTGCGCTGATCGGAATTCGGGTGTAACGGGATAGGATGTCGGACAATTGACTGTCGTGAGTCGGGTCCAGGTGCTGGACGAAGACGAACGCCATGCCCGTGTTCGTGGGGAGTTTTTCGAGAAGGCTCGTCAGGGCGTTCAAGCCGCCAGCGGATGCGCCAATGCCGACGATCGGGAATGCGGCGCCGCCTGACGATGGAGCGGCCCTATCGGATGCAGGGGCCATGGGCTGGGATGGGCCGGCGTTGGATCCGACCAGCGGCGTCAGGGTCGAATCAGGGTGTTCATGGACCATGCTCTCCCCCGCTTTCCACGGACCAGGGGACGCTACGCCCACCAAGGCTCAGCAGGGTGTCGCCAGGAGCGAAGATAGCCACAACGAACCTGCTTTCATAAGCAACGATAGCGCCCTCCGCAGTCGTCTGCGTCTGCATGGGATCCAAGCCGAGAGCCCAATCCCTCGTACCTCACGCCTCATCCCTCGCCCTTTCCCCACCCTCGGGATGCACCCGCAAGAACCGGAGTGCAGCCGCCGCTTCCGGTCGCCAGCATGCCGCCACCATGCCCACCACCGCCATGCCCATCTCGCGCCTATCCACCCACCGCGCTGCGCAGACCCGCGCTGCCGCCGCCACGCTCAGCGACCCGCGCTGGGCCGCGGTGGTCGCCCGCGACCGCGGCCAGGATGGCTGCTTCGTCTATGCGGTGCGCACCACCGGCGTGTACTGCAGACCCTCGTGCCCGTCGCGCCAGCCACGGCCGGAAAATGTCAGCTTCCACGCCACTCCTGCGCTCGCCGAGTCAGCCGGATTCCGCGCCTGCCGCCGCTGCCGGCCCGCCCAGGCGGCGCCCGCGCATGCACACGCCGCGACGGTGACGCGCATCTGCCGGCTCATCGCCACCAGCGACCCGGTGCCGTCGCTCAACGCGCTCGCGGCCGCTGCCGGACTCAGCCCGCACCACTTCCACCGCGTCTTCAAGGCCATCACCGGCGTGACACCGAAAGGCTATGCCCAGGCGCAGCGGGCGGGGCGGGTGCGTGCGGAACTCGCCACTCCGCGCTCCGTCACCAGCGCCCTCTACGCGGCGGGCTGGCAGTCGAGCGGACGCTTCTACGCCGCGTCGACCGCACTGCTCGGGATGACGCCCACCGCCCTGCGTCGCGGCGGCGCCGGAGCGACGATCCGCTTCGCGGTCGGCAGCTGCTCGCTCGGCGCCGTACTGGTCGCGGCAAGCGCCGTCGGGGTCTGCGCGATCCTGCTCGGCGACGACGCCGCGACCCTGGTGCGCGACGTGCAGGAGCGCTTCCCCCGGGCGGAGCTGTGCGGCGACGATCCCGACTTCGCCTGCCTGGTCGCGCGCGTGGTCGGCTTCATCGACGTGCCCGGACGCGATCCCGGCCTGCCGCTCGACATCCGCGGCACCGCCTTCCAGCAGCGCGTCTGGCAGGCGCTGCGCGAGATCCCGGCCGGGCGGACCGCCAGCTACGCGGAGATCGCCCGCCGCATCGGCGAACCGAAATCCGTGCGCGCCGTGGCCCAGGCCTGCGGCGCCAACAGGATCGCGGTGGCCATCCCCTGCCATCGTGTCCTGCGCAACGACGGCGCGCTTTCCGGCTACCGCTGGGGCGTGGAACGCAAGCGCGCCTTGCTGCAGGGTGAAGCAAACGCATGAGCGCCCGGATGAACGT
>JACDGQ010000086.1 GCA_013821615.1 Planctomycetota bacterium | reverse complement strand
GACCTGAGACCTGAGACCTGAGACCTGAGACGCGAGAAGCGAGAAGCGAGACGCGAGACGGCCATGAGCCATGGCCCTCGCCCATCCCCCAAAAAAACACCAAACCGGCGGGCACAGCCCGCCGGTTTGGCGCATCCCCCGGATGATCTCCGTTGAATCGCTCAGGCCAGCCACTCGGTGTGGACGAACTCGCCCGGCTTCTCGTTGCGCTCGTAGGTGTGCGAGCCGAACGCGTCGCGCTGGGCCTGGGTCAGGTAGGCGGGCAGGCGCGCGGTGCAGTAGCCTTCGATGTAGGCCAGCGAGGCCGACAGCGCGGGCACCGGGATGCCGGCGGTGACGGCGGCGCCGACGACCTTGCGCAGCGCGGGCAGGGTGCGGCCGATGTCCTTCTTGAACTCGCCGGCGATCAGCAGGCTGGGCAGGTTGGGCTGCTTCTTGAAGGCGGTGGTGATGCGGTCGAGGAACACCGCGCGGATGATGCAGCCGCCGCGCCAGATCGCCGGGATGCTGCCGATGTCGGTATTGTAGCCGCGCTGCTTCGACGCCTCGATGATCAGGCGCATGCCCTGGGCGTAGGCCGCGATCTTGGCCGCGTAGAGCGCCTTGGCGAGGTCGTTGATGGTGATGCCCTTGAGCTTCCTGACCTTGAGCTTGAGGATCTTCGCGGCCGCCTCGCGCTCGATCTTGAGCGACGAGATCAGGCGCGCGTCGACCGCGGCGGTGATGGTCGGGATCGGCACGCCGGCTTCGAGCGCGGCGACGGTGGTCCACTTGCCGGTGCCCTTCTGGCCGGCGGCGTCGCGGATCGCGTCGAGCAGGAACTTGCCCTTCTTCTTGGGATCGGCCTTGTCGGCGATGTTGCCGGTCAGCTCGATGAGGAAGCTGGCGAGCTCGCCCTGGTTCCACTTGGTGAAGATCTTGGCCGCGTCCTTGTGGCCCTTGCCCAGGCCGCGGTGGATGAGGTCGTAGACCTCGGCGATCATCTGCATGTCGCCGTATTCGATGCCGTTGTGCACCATCTTGACGAAGTGCCCGGCCGAGCCCTCGCCGCAGTAGGTGACGCAGGCCTCGTCCTTCTTCTTGCCGACCTTGGCGCTGATCTCCTTGAGGATCGGCATGAGCTTGGCCACGGCCTCCTTGTCGCCGCCGGGCATGATCGATGGCCCGATGCGCGCGCCTTCTTCGCCGCCCGACACGCCCATGCCGACGAAGAAGAAGTTCTTGCCCTTGGCGAAGGCGTTGCGGCGGTCGGTGTCGCCCCAGTAGGCGTTGCCGCCGTCGACCAGGATGTCGCCCTGCTCCAGCAGCGGGGCGATCTGCTCGATCACCGCGTCGGTGCCCTTGCCGGCCTGCACCATGATGATGATGCGGCGCGGGCGCTTGATGGCGGCGACGAAGTCCTTGAGCTCGCGGCACGGCACGAAGCGCGCCTCCTTGCCGTGCTCCCACTGCATGACCTCCTCGGTCTTCTCGTAGGAACGGTTGTAGATCGCCACGGTGTGGCCGCGCGATTCGATGTTCTTGGCGAGGTTGCGGCCCATCACGGCCATGCCGATGACGCCGGCGTCAGCGAGTTCGTCGGGGAAAGCGCTCATGAGGTGATCCTTGGGAGGCTGATGTGGAAGGTCGGCCGGCAGGGCCCGCGGAGACGATCCGGCGGGCTCGCGGTGACGCGTTGCGGGTGGGGAATCAATTGGTCTTGATGACGGTGTAGCCGAGCTGGGCGGCCTTGTCACGGCCGGGCGACTGATTGCCCGCATCGAGATAGAGCTCGATGGTCGCGCCGCTCTTATCGCTGTTGTGCGTGATGACATTGCTCACGCCGCTGGTGTCGCGCAGGGTCTGCTCGTCATAGGTGAGCTGCTGGTCGGTAGCCGCAGCCTTGTGGTAGGTGTAGGAGACCTGCGGCGCGTTGCGCTGACGGCAGCCGGTGCCGGTGAGCGCGGCGAGGCCGCAGATCACGATCAGGGTGGCGGCGCCGAGCACGGAGAGCAGACGGGCGGGCATGGAGGACTCCTTGGGTCTGCGCAGAGTAGCCCGCGCCGGGTGGAGTCCACGGCTGACCGGGCGGCGCGCCCGGTCCCGGTCCGGAAGTCCGGAGGTCCGGAAGTCCGGAAGTCGACAGCCATGGATTCCTCGGGTCGTCAGGTCGCCGCAGAGACTTCCGGAGTACGAGACTTCCGGACTTCCGGACTTCCGGACCTCCGGACCCGGCCGCCCCGGCCGGTATTCGGTTGCCGCTTGAGCACCACCGCACCACGCCATCATACGAAGAAGGGACGACTGGTGCTGGGTTCCGCCCATGGGCGGGACCGACGCGGAGAACCGCGAGGAAGTCCCTGGCTCTACGAGCTTTCCGCCGCGCGCCTGGGCATACCCCCGAACCTCCACCAGCCGGTGGACCTGTCAGGAGCCTGCCCATGGCCACCACGTCCGCGAATGCCTCGTCCTTCCGCCACACCACCCCGCGCGCCCTCGCCGAGACCGATCCCGAGCTCGCGGCGATCATCCAGCGCGAGTGGGACCGCCAGCAGTACACCATCGAGTTGATCGCCTCTGAGAACATCGTCTCGACGGCGGTGCTCGAAGCGCAGGGTTCGGTGCTGACCAACAAGTACGCCGAGGGCTACCCCGGGAAGCGCTACTACGGCGGCTGCGAGTTCGTCGACCAGGCCGAAGAGCTGGCCATCAAGCGCGCCCAGGCGCTCTTCAAGACCGACTACAGCGTCAATGTCCAGCCGCACTCCGGCTCGCAGGCGAACATGGCGGTGTACATGGCCGCGGGCCTGCAGAAGGGCGACAAGGTCCTGGGCATGAGCCTCGACCACGGCGGCCACCTGACGCACGGCTACAAGCTCAACTTCAGCGGCCTCGACTACACCATCGCCAGCTACGGCGTGACCCGCGACCGCCAGGCGATCGACTACGACGAGGTCGAGCGCATCGCCACCGAGTTCCAGCCGAAGATGATCATCGCCGGCGCCTCGAACTACTCGCGCACCCTCGATTTCCCGCGCTTCGCGGCGATCGCGAAGAAGGTCGGCGCGGTGATGTTCGTCGACATGGCGCACATCGCCGGCCTGGTCGCGGCGGGCTGCCACCCCTCGCCCTTCGGCCACGCCGACTTCGTCACCACCACCACGCACAAGACCCTGCGCGGCCCGCGCGGCGGCATGGTCTTCGCGCGCAGCCCCGAACACGCCAAGAAGGTCAACAGCCGGGTCTTCCCCGGCATCCAGGGCGGCCCGCTGATGCACGTCATCGCCGCCAAGGCGACGGCCTTCGCCGAGGCCACGCGCCCCGAATTCACCGCCTACATGCGCGCCGTGCAGGCCAGCGCCAAGGCCATGGCCGAGGCCTTCATCGCCAAGGGCTGGCAGGTGGTCTCGGGCGGTACCGACAACCATCTGTTCTCGCTCAACGTGATGAGCCAGGGCGTCACCGGCAAACAGGCGGAGGACAAGCTCCACGAGGTCGGCATCACGGTGAACAAGAACCTCATCCCCTTCGACGACCAGCCCGCCCAGCAGGGCTCGGGCATCCGCATCGGCACGCCCGCGGTGTGCAGCCGCGGCTTCGGACCCGCCGAGGCGGTCGAGATCGCCGGCCTGATCGACCGCGCCCTGAAGGGTCGCGATGACGTGGCCGCGCTCGTCAAGATCAAGGCCGAGGCGCGCGCGCTGTGTGAGCGGTTTCCGATTTATCGATGAAGGGCTGACGGCTGACGGCTGGCGGCTGACAGCTGACGGCTGACAGCGGAGCCGTGATCGCCGTCCGACGGTGGATGGATGATTCACGACGGGCAACCTGGAGAGTCGCGCGGGGGCACGCTCTTTTGGCCGGCCCGCACGGGCGCTTGCGAGCGGGGCTCGGGATCAGTCGGGGGATGAGCGGCGTGGTCGCACGTGCTCGGTGGGCGTGCCAGACGACGCCGCTGGTGCCGATCGGGTGACCGGTCACCGGCGTCCAGGGCGCGTGGATGGATTGCATCTGCCTTCGACGCATGCGCATGTCACATTTGGTACTGCGCCGGATTATGAGGGGCAGATCGCTGATCTGCGCGGCGCTGCTCGCGTCCAGGTGTTGCCCTGCTGCTGCGGATCCGCGCCGACGACAGGATTGAAACGCACTCCTCAACGCCTTGTCTCACATTCGGTAACAGCTTACCTCCTGCATGATTGTCAGGTGTTCGCGCGGTGCGCTTCAGGCTTCACCCTGGTTTCGGGCGTGACGCTGCCGGCCCCGACCGCTACCGTTCAGCCCTCCTCCACCACCTCCTCACCACCCTCCTGCCCTTTGACGAGGTTCCCATGACCAGCGCCCACCTCCCGTCCGTCCTGCGCCGCCTGGCGCCCGTGGCCACCGTCCTGCTGCTCGCCTGCGGCGGCGTCGCCAGCGCGGCCGACGCTGCGGACAAGCCGTTCAGCCTGCTGGTGTTCTCGAAGACCGCCGGCTTTCGCCATGGCTCGATCGCGGCCGGCACCGCCGCGGTCAAGAAGCTCGGCGAGGACCACGGCTTCGGCGTCGACGCCAGTGAGGACGCCGCGCTGTTCACGGCCGAGACCCTGAAGAAGTACCAGGCGGTGATGTTCCTCAACACCACCGGCCACATCCTGGATGATGACCAGCGCAAGGCCTTCACCGCCTTCATCCAGGCCGGCAACGGCTTCGTCGGCGTGCATTCGGCGACCGACACCGAGTACGAGTGGGCGTGGTACGGCAAGCTGGTCGGCGCCTACTTCGCCGGCCACCCCGCCCCGCAGAAGGCCACCGTGCGCGTGGTCGACCACAACCACCCCGCCACCGCGGGAATCCCCGACGCCATCGAGCGCAAGGACG
Source organism: Planctomycetota bacterium (assembly GCA_013821615.1). Taxonomy (GTDB): domain Bacteria; phylum Planctomycetota; class UBA11346; order UBA11346; family UBA11346; genus BOG-1363. Next base: position 4,423 of record JACDGQ010000086.1, on the reverse strand, counting down.
AGTGGTACAACTTCAAGTCGCTCGGCACCGACCTGCACATCCTCGCCAAGCTCGACGAGAGCACCTACCAGGGCGGCGCGATGGGCGGCGAGCATCCCATCGAGTGGTACCACGACTACGACGGCGGCCGCGCCTTCTACATCGAGATGGGCCACACCGACGAGAGCTATGCCGAGCCTGTATATCTGCAGCAGCTGCTCGGCGGCATCGAGTACGCCGCCGGCCGCAAGCTGCCCACGAAGAAGTGACGCTGCCCGCGCGCGCCATTCCATCACTCCCATACCTGTCCGCCTTCCCGAGGTTCCTCAGCACATGAGCATTTCCCGCACGTCCTGCATCGACCGCGTACGCCCTTCCCTGCCCGCCGCGCTGACGCGCGTCCTGGCGCTCGCGCTGCTGCTCGCGCTTGGTGGAATCGCCAGCGCCGCGGACGCCTACAAGGTGCTGGTTTTCTCGAAGACGGCCGGCTTCCGCCACGGTGGCGCGATCGCCAAGGGCGTCGAGGCGGTGAAGAAGCTCGGCGCCGAGAACGGCTTCGGCGTCGACGCCACCGAGGACGCCGCGCTGTTCACCGAGGCCAACCTCAAGAACTACAAGGTGGTGATGTGGCTGTGCACCACCGGCACGGTGCTCGACGCCGGTCAGAAGGAGGCCTTCACGCGCTACATCCAGGCCGGCGGCGGCTACGTCGGCGTGCACTCGGCGACCGACACCGAGTACGACTGGCCGTGGTACGGCAAGCTCTCCGGCGCCTACTTCGCCGGGCACCCCGCGCAGCAGAAGGCCAAGGTCGTGCTCGTCGACGGCAACCACCCATCGACCGCCGGCATGCCTGCGAGCTTCGAGCGCTTCGACGAGTGGTACAACTTCCGCCAGCTGCCCAAGGACGTCCACGTCCTGCTCAAGATCGATGAGACCAGCTACGATGCGGGCCCGACCAAGATGGGCGCCGAGCACCCGCTCGCCTGGTACCACGAGTACGAGGGCGGCCGCGCCTTCTACACCGAGATGGGCCACACCGACGAGAGCTACGCCGAGCCGCTCTACCTCAAGCACCTGCTCGGCGGCGTGCAGTGGGCCGCGGCCGGGCCGGCGCTCGATTTCAGCAAGGCGCGCCCGTCCGATTCGCGCTTCGAGGTCACCTCGCTGGGCAGCGGCTCAGACTTTCCGATGGAACTGTCCGTCGCCGCCGACGGCCGGGTGTTCTGGTGCGGCAAGTTCGGCGTGATCTCGTGCTACAAGCCCGACACCAAGGCGGTGGTCGAGGTCGCCAAGCTGCCGACCTACTCGCTGCGCAGCGGCGAGAAGGGCAACACCGAGGACGGCTGCATCGGCATCGTCCTCGACCCCGACTTCATGACCAACCACTGGGTGTACATCCTGCGCGCCATGCCCGGCGAGGCGGCGGAGGAGCACCTCGCGCGCTTCACCGTCAGCGGCGACACCATCGATCTGGCCTCGGAGAAGACCCTGCTGGTGGTCAAGGACTGCCGCACCATCGTCGGCCATTGCGGCGGCTGCCTGAGCTTCGGGCCCGGCGGCAACCTCTACATGTCGTGCGGCGACAACACCACGCCCTTCGAGTCCGACGGCTTCTCGCCGATGGACTACCGCGAGCCCGGCAAGGACGCGCGCGGCAGCGCCTCTAACACCATGGACCTGCGCGGCAAGATCCTGCGCATCCACCCCGAGGCGGACGGCACCTACACCATCCCCAAGGGCAACCTGTTCGCGCCCGGCACGGACAAGACGCGGCCCGAGATCTACGTGATGGGCTGCCGCAACCCGTTCCGCCACGCGGTCGACAGCGCCACCGGCTATCTCTACTGGGGCGAGGTCGGCCCCGACTCCGGCAAGGACGGCGAGCGCGGGCCCAAGGGCCACGACGAATTCAACCGCGCCACCGCCGCCGGCTACTTCGGCTGGCCGCTGTTCGTCGGCGACAACAAGGCCTACGCCGCCTACGACTTCGCCACCAAGAAGCTCGGCGACAAGTTCGACCCGGCCCACCCGATCAACGATTCGCCGGTGAACACCGGCATCCGCGAGCTGCCCCCGGCCCAGCCGGCATGGATGTGGTACCCGTACTCCAAGTCCGAGGAGTTCCCGGACCTCGGCGAGGGCGGCCGCTGCGCGATGTCCGGCCCGGTCTACCACTTCGATCCCACGCTCAAGAACGGCACCCAGTTCCCGGCCTGGTACGACGGCAAGCTGTTCCTCTACGAGTGGATGCGCAACTGGGTCAAGACCCTCGACACCACTGCCGCCGATCCGCGCCAGACCATGGTGCCGTTCATGCCCACCTTCACCTGGATGAAGCCGATGGACATGCGCTTCGGGCCCGACGGCTCGCTCTACGTGATCCTGTGGGGCACGCAGTGGTGGGACACCAAGGACTCGCAGATCATCCGCATCGACTACATCGCCGGCAATCGCTCGCCGGTCGCCAAGGCGGGCAGCGATGTCACCGCCGGCAAGGAGCCGCTGGCGGTGAAGTTCAGCAGCGCCGGCACCTACGACAAGGATGACGGCGACGTGCTGAAGTACGAGTGGCGCTTCACCGGCGACGCGGTCGAGTCGAGCGAGGCCAACCCGACCTTCACCTTCGCCAAGCCCGGCCTCTACCAGGCCAAGCTCACGGTCACCGACCAGGGCGGGAAGTCGGCGATCGCGGTGGTGCCGATCACGGTCGGCAACGCCGTGCCGACCATCGCCCTCACCGCGCCGAAGGGCGGCGGCTTCTTCTCGTGGGGCAAGAACCTGACCTACCGGATCGACGTGACCGACGCCGAGGACGGCGGTACCGCCGACGGCAAGATCAGCTCGCGCGTCAAGTTCAGCGCCCAGTACATCATCGGCGCCGAGCCCAAGGACCTGGTCGGTTTCGAACAGTCGATGATGGGTGGCTCGGTCAAGGGCCGGCAGCTCATCCTCGCCAGCGACTGCATGGCCTGTCACCAGCCGGCGGTGCAGTCGGTCGGCCCGGCCTTCACCATGATCGCCGCGAAGTACCACGACGAGAAGGGCATCGTCGACAAGCTCGCGCAGAAGATCATCACCGGCGGCGCCGGGGTGTGGGGGCCGATCGCCATGGCCGCACACCCGCAGCACAGCAAGGAGGTGGTCTCTGAGATGGTCGGCTGGATCCTCTCCCTGGCCGAGACCCCGCCCGAGCTGTCCGGCGCCAGCGGCGCCTTCACCGTGGTGCCGAAGCCCAAGGACGACACCGGCATCTACCTGCTGACCGCGACCTACACCGACCGCAAGGTCAAGACCGCTGACGGCAAGGAGATCCCGAGCAACACCGTGCGCACCACCGTGGTGCTGCGCAACCGCCTGGTGCGCGCCTCGTCGTTCAGCGACCAGCACGGCGTGCAGAGCGAGGACACCAAGGACTCCGGCGGCGGCAAGAGCATCGGCTTCATCGACAACGGCGACTGGATGAAGTTTGCGGACATAGGCCTGGACGGCACCACGAAGATGACGTTCCGCGTCGCCTCCGCGGGCAGCGGCGGGACCATCGAGGTGCACCTCGACAAGCCCGAGGGCGACCTGATCGGCAGCGCCGAGGTCAAGCCCACCGGCGACTGGCAGAAGTGGGCCGAGGTCCAAGGCACGGTCAAGGATCCGGGCGGCGTGCACGACCTCTACCTGGTCTTCAAGGGACCGGGCGGCGGGTTGTTCAACCTGAACTGGATGCGCTTCGAGGAGTGAGTGGGGGGAGAGGGTCCGGAAGTCCGGAAGTCCGGAAGTCCGGAAGTCTCGTAGGATCGGGTGGCGGAGGCTGCGACCAGGTCGTGGTGCGTGCGGATGTGCTGCTGGAGCACCAGAGCGCCGCGCATCACAGGGCTTCTCAATTCCCGGACTCCGGGACTCTCTCCCTGGACAGCCCAGCGCCATGGCCCAGCATCCGGCGCACGTGGACGCCGGAACCGCAGCGGGCCGAACGGCGCTGCGGTTCACCCGCCGCCTCCGCATTCCCAGACTTCCGGACTTCCGGACTTCCGGACTTCCGGACCCTCCCCCAAGGTCCCCACACCATGTTCGTCCATGCCGTCTATTTCTGGCTCAAGCCCGGTCTTACCGCGGACCAGCTCAAGACCTTCGATGCGGGCGTGCGCAGCCTGCTCACCATCCCTGGGGTGCGTCTCGCGCACGTCGGCAAGCCCGCGCCGACCAACCGCCCGGTGATCGAGCGCAGCTATACCACCTCGCTGGTGGTCAGCTTCGACGACGAGGCCGCCCAGGAGGTCTACCAGGTGCACCCGATCCACGATCGCTTCCGCGATGCCTGCGCCGGTTTCTGGAGCCGCGTGACGATCTACGATTCGCTCGGTTGAGACGCGGCCGCGTCCAGAATCAGTAGGCCTTCTTGACCCCCCCGCCGCCGCCGCCGCCATTGGCGGCCGCGGCGGCCTGGGCG
>JACDGQ010000085.1 GCA_013821615.1 Planctomycetota bacterium | reverse complement strand
GGGGTGCGGGGTGCCGAGTGCCGAGTGCCGAATGCGGGGCTGCGTACGATAGCCGGGGACGATTGTGGGCTCAAGGTCCAGCTTCGCGCGTGACCCCGGATGCTGGTGGTGGACATGCGCCACGCTGGTTAACGTGGTCTGCCCGCGTGGTGTAAACACGCCCATGTCGTCCTTGCCACGGCGCCATCGAATCCGCACCCCGCACCCCGCACCCCGCACCCATCCCCATGACCCTCACCCCGCTCCAGGGCGCCGACCGCCTGCCGCTGACCTGCACCCGGCTCGGGACCTGCTGCCACGGCCACCAGATCTTCATCAGCCCGTGGGAGCTCGCCCGCCTGGCGCGCGGCCTGGGCCTGGCGCCGCGCGAATTCCGCGAGCGCTACACCGACTGCGGGGGCACGCGCCTGCTGTTCAACGGCCCGCCCGGCACGCTCGGGCCGCCCGCGCACCATAAACCGGCCTGTTCGCTCTACCGCGCCGAGGGCGGCTGCACGGTGCACGCCGACCGGCCGCTGGCCTGCCGGCTCTACCCGCTCGGCCGCCAGCGCCACGAGGGCGCGATCCGCTACTTCCATCCCGACGGCGAGCTGCCGTGCATCCGCTTGTGCCCGACCGTCACCACATTGCCGGAACAGACCGTGGCCGAGTACCTGGCCGGACAGGACCCGGCCAGCGGCGAGCTGGCCCACGACGCCTATGCCCGCCTCGCCTATGGCATGGTCCAGGCCGCCGCGGTCATCATCCGCGAAGGCCGTCTCGACCGTGCGCCGCTCGCCGCGTTCTTCCATGCCGGCACCGCGCTGCCCCCGGCGGAGCGCGCCGCCCGCGTCCCGCCCGGCTGGCTCGAGCAGCTCACCGCCCCGCCCCTGACCGAGCTCATCGACGATCCCAACGCCTTCGTCGCCGCCCACGGACAGCGCCTCGCCGACGCCATCCAGCGCACCTTCGCCGCCGGTACCCCTGCCGATTTGACCGCCGCCGCACGCACCTACGTGACGCTCGCCCTGCACGTCGGTCCCACCGTGGGTGCGGACACCGCCGTCATGGGGCAATTGTTGGACGAACCCCGAGATCATAGACCCTAGACCATGCTGATCGCCCTGCTCATCCTGCTCTTCACCGCCTCCAAGGCCTGGCTGGCCTGGCGCGATCGCGCCGAGCGCACGCCGAAGTGGTGGCTGGGCGTGGGCACGGTCGCGGCCGGGGTCGTTGGACTCGGCGTCGTGGCGAGCCAGGATCTGGTCGTGCAGAAGGCGCTCGGCCTGCTGCTCATGCCGGCCAGCGTGGCCTGGCTGCTGCTCGCCGGACTGGCCATCGCTGCATGGGGAGCGCGCCGGCGCCGCACCGCCATCGCCGCGACCGCGATCTGGGTGCTCTACACCGTCGCCGGCAATGTCTGGGTCGGCAACGCGCTGCTCGGCAGCCTGGAGACGCGCATCCCGCCTCGCACCCCAGCCAGCCTGCCGGGAGTGTTCGACGCGGTCTTCGTGCTGGGCGGCGGCACCACGCTTGGAAGCGATGGTCGTCCGCAGCTGGGCAGCGGCGGCGACCGCCTGGCCTTGGCGGCCCAGCTCTTCGCCGAACGCAAGACGCTGCACCTGGTCGCCTCGGGGAACAGCATGGCGGGCCTCGATATGGAACGCGATCTCGCCGAGGAGACCGCCACCCTGTGGCGCGGCATGGGCGTGCCGGACGCGGTCATCCTCAGCGTCGGCACACCGGCGGTGAACACCCGCCAGGAGATCGCTGCCTACAAGCGCATGGTCGACGAACGCCACTGGGAGAACGTCGCCCTGGTCAGCTCCGCCTGGCACCTGCCGCGCGCCCTGGCGCTGTGCGAGAAGGCCGGTCTGAAGGTCACTCCGCTCGGCGCCGACCGGCGCGGGCGCATCGCCTCGTGGTCGCCACTCTACCTGATCCCGCAGAATTTCGGCTTCGATGCGGTCCAGGTCGCCTGCTACGAATACCTCGGGCGGTGGGTCGGACGCTAACGCGTCATCGTGACGATGGCGACGACCAGCACTGCAATCAGCACGAGCGCGAGCACCACCACGCGCACGCGCTGGCGCACCGTGTGCCGCGCGGCCGCCCGATGGAGCGGGCTGTCGGGGTCGGGCTGGGTGGTCCAGCGTGATGGGCGGCCGCTGCGCGACCCGGCGATCGGCAGGCGCGTCGACGGTGGCGGTGCGACGTCCTCGCCGCGCTGGGGACTGCCGCCGCGCACGGTGCGCACCGGACGGCGCGTCTGTGGAGCACCGTGCCCGCTACCGGGAGCACCGGCCGTGACGGAGCCGGGTAGCGGCGATGGGGAGTGGTCCATGCGATCTCCGCACGGACGCTGGCGCTGGGCGCTGCCAGGGCAAGCACGGTCCGGGTAAGCGACTGCCGGGCTGGCCGGTAAGCTGCGCATCCATTGGAACGTCTTGTGCGGTACCCCGCCGGAGGACCCACCCATGGCTACCCGCTTCCGCCTTCCCCGCGCCGCGATCCCGTTGCTGCTGCTGCTCTCCGCGGCCAGCGCCCGGGCGGCGGACATCCTTCCCGACCAGACCCTGCTCGACCTGCCCGCGGCCGCCAAGGAGGCGATCCGGAAGGAAGCCGGCGGACGGACCATCAATGGCATCACCCGCGAGGTCGCCGACGGCAAGACCGTCTACAAGGCGACCATCGCCCAGAACGGCATCGACGAGCGCCTGAGCGTGGCCGCCGACGGCACGGTGCTCGACAAGAGCGACTACAAGGCCGTCAACGACGCCACCGCGAACGCGAAGCGCACCGGTTCCGCCGCCTGGGAGAAGACCAAGGAGGTCTCGAAGAGCGCTTGGCAAGCGACCAAGGACACCGTGGGCAAGGCCGTCGACTCCTTCAAGTCCGACGAACTCACCCTCAACCAGGTCCCCGAGAAGCCGCGCGCCACCCTCGAGAAGGAGGCCGGCCTCGACCGCCTGACCGACATCCGCGTCAAGGACGTGGACGGCAAGCACACCTACTTGGCGACGGTGGTACCGAGCACCGGTGACAAGGTGCACCTCACAGTCGGCGAAGACGGCACGCTCCTCGAGAAGAAGTAGGTCGCCGGGGAGCAGGCGCCCATTCCATATCGGACGTGGCCCCGCCGGGAGGGTCGAGCCCCAGCTCGACCGCCACCCACGGTTCACGGGTAACCACAGCTGTCGCGCGCATGGCAACCCGGCTGACTGCCCAAAAAAGGGTTCCTCGTCATTCGTGGTGGAGCCATGGCCTACTCTGATCTCGTGGATCAAAATAGAAAAGTCAGGATCGAACAAGAGAAACGGAGTAACGGAGGACAGCCAAGAGATGACAATCCCGTTTTTGCCGATTTCGCTTTTTCAGTAGCTCCCTATTTTCCTCCGTTTCTCCGTTCCTCTTGTGAGATCAGTTTTCGCTTTCCCCGCGATGTACGGAAAGTTTCCACCTCGGACGACGAGGAACCAAAAAAAGAGGCCACAGGGTCATCCCTGTGGCCTCCCGGATCGTAATGCCGGACCTGCGGCGGCGGGTCCCGCGGGACCCGCCATACGCGGTTCAGCCCGACGCGGCGCGGCTGAAGCGCTTGCGCTCGTTCTCGGTCAGCCAGAGCTTGCGCAGGCGGATCGACTTGGGCGTGATCTCGACCAACTCATCCTCCTTGATGTACTCGAGGGCCTCCTCGAGCGACATCTTGTGCGGCGGCGTGATGCGCACCATCTCCTCGGCGCCGGCCGAGCGGATGTTGGTGAGCTTCTTCTCCTTGAAGAGGTTCACGATCATGTCGGTGTCCTTGGCGTTCTCGCCGACCACCTGGCCCTCGTACAGCGGCTCGCCGACGTCGACGAAGAACGTGCCGCGGTCCTGCAGGTTGAAGAGCGCGAACGGGATCACCGTGCCGCCGGTCTGGCTGATGATGGCGCCATTGTTGCGCTTCTCGATCGGCCCGCGGAACGGCCCGTATTCCAGGAACATGGTGTTGAGCGTCGCTTCGCCCTGGGTCGCCGAGAGCATCGCGTTGCGGATGCCAAGCAGGCCGCGCGACGGGATCGAGAACTCGAGGTGGGCGTAGGTGCCGTTGACCGCCATCTCGCGCACCTCGCCGCGGCGCGACAGCATCATGTTCATGACCTTGCTGCTGTGCACCTCGGGCACGTCGACCACGGCCAGCTCGATCGGCTCGAGCTTATTGCCGTTCTCATCGGTCTTGAAGATCACGCGCGGCGGGCCGACCTGGATCTCGGCGTTCTCGCGGCGCATGTCCTCGATCAGCACCGAGAGGTGCAGGACGCCGCGGCCGGAAACCTCGAACACGTCGGGCTGCTCGGTGTCGGCGAAGCGCATGGCGACGTTCTTCTGCGCCTCCTTGTCGAGCCGCGCCTTGAGCTCGCGGCTCTGCAGCGGCTTGCCCTCCTGGCCGGTGAGCGGCCCGGTATTGACGCCGAAGGTCATCTTGATGGTCGGCTCGTCGATCGGGATCGGCGGCAGCGCGTTGGGGAACTCCGCCTCGCAGATGGTGTCGGAGATGTGCACCTGCTCGAGACCGGTGACGACCACGATGTCGCCCGCCTTGGCCTCCTTGACCTCTTCGCGGCCGAGGCCGGCGAAGCGGTGGAGCTGCAGTACGCGACTCTTATGCGGGATGCCGGTCGGACCGCTGACGACGACCACCGACTGGCCGGTCTTGATGGTACCGGCGAAGATGCGGCCGATGCCCATGCGCCCGACGAAGTCGTTATGGTCGATGTTGGCGACCTGCATCTGCAGGGGCGCGTTGGCCTTGATGGGCGGGCCGGGGATGTGCTGGACGATGGCGTTGAACAGCGGGCGCAGGTCGCCGTCCTTCGAGATCAGGCGCGCGTTGCCGGCCTCGAGGGTGTCCTCCATGAAGCCCATGCGGCCGGAGCCGTACATCACCGGGAAGTCGAGCTGCCAGTCTTCGGCGCCGAGCTCGACCATCAGGTCGAAGATGCGGTCGGCGATGATGTCGGGCGAGCAGTTGGGCTTGTCGATCTTGTTGACCACCAGGATCATCTTGAGACCGGTCTGGATGGCCTTGCGCAGCACGAAGCGGGTCTGCGGCAGGCAGCCCTCGAAGGCGTCGACCAGCACCAGGGCGCCGTCGGCCATCTTGAGCACGCGCTCGACCTCGCCGCCGAAGTCGGCGTGGCCCGGGGTGTCGACGATGTTGACGCGGATGTCGCCGGCCGTCGGGTGCAGGTAGTGCACCGCGCAGTTCTTGGCCAGGATGGTGATGCCGCGCTCCTTCTCCTGATCCTTGGAGTCCATCACGCAATCGACGATGGTCGACTTCGCGTGGTAGGCGCCGCCCTGCTTGAGCAGGGCATCGACCAGCGTGGTCTTGCCATGGTCGACGTGGGCGATGATGGCGATGTTGCGGATATCGCTGCGGCGTTCGACGTCGGGGAGAGGCATGGCGACCTTACGAGCTGGGAGGGCTTCAGGAGTGGGAGGCGGAACCCCGGGGCGTGGGCCTGCCGGCAGGGGTCGCTTCCATCCTCACCCACCCCGGACCAGCCCGCGCAGCGTCACCGCAGCACGCCGCACCGAAACGGACACCAGGAAAAAACCGACCGCCACCACCAGGGCACCCGCACACGGGCGGAAAGTATTTATCGTGGTTCCGCGTGAAGGAAAGGGGGGAAAGAGGACAGCTTCGGGGATGAAGGGGACAGCCGGAGGGGGAAGGGGAAGGCAAGAGGGAAGAAGGGCAGCAGGTCGGATGACCACATCCTTGGATCCGTAAACTCGTCCACTCCCTGGCCCCAGCGCTTAGTCTCCCTCTTCCCTCTCCTTTCACCCCTCTGCCGTCCTGTCTCCCTCGCGGCCTCGCTTCCTCGCTTCCTTGCCTCCCCTCGTGTCTCGCTCCTCGTGCCCCTTCTTCCCTCCCACCCTCTTGCCTTCCCCTTCCCCCCTCCTGCTTCCCCGGGCACGGACGTAACCCATTCCCGGAAAGCCCTCCCCCTCCTGTTCGTCCCACCCCTCCAGGTCCTTGACCCATGGGCCCGCCAGCGATGGTTGGCCCTTCCTGCCTCCTCCAGCACAAGCCGGGATGTCCCATGCACCTGACGCGATCGATGTCGGCGCTCCTCGCCCTCCTCCTGGGCGCTTCCCTGGCCTCGTCCGCGGTCCAGGCGGCGGACGCGGCGCCGCCCTCGCCGGCCTCGGCCGCCGCCCAGAATCCGACTCCGCCGACCGTCGACACCGCCGCCGCGGCCAACGACCTGCTCAAGAGCCTGCCCCAGGTGCCCAGCCTGACGGTGCAGGGCGGCAAGGTGGTGTGGGCCGACGGCGACAAGCCCGGTTATGTGGTCAGCGAGATCAGCAGGGACGGCAACCCGCTGATCGAGACCCCGATCGGCAGGCTGCCGGTCAGCCTCAAGCTGGTCGCCGACAACCGCCTCGACGCCATCGCCGGCCTGCCCGCGCTGATCGCGCAAGCCCAGGTCGCAAACCTCAAGAGCGATGGTTTCGAACTCAAGGAAGGGGTGCTGACCGGCATCCACCTGCGCTCGCCGGGGACCATCGTCATCGGCGAAGGCGTGATGAAGAAGGTCGACAACCAGGCTCCCGACCGCAGCGCCGACAAGGCCAAGGTCGCCAGCGCGGTCGACGGCCTGCTCGCGGACCTGGCCAAGACCGACCTCGACGACCTCGGCAAGAAGACCCTCGAGGATGTGCTCAAGCGTCTGCCCCAGGACGACGACCCCAAGATGGACGTCGACGAGGTCGCGCCCAGCTTCGCGCGGCGCGTGGTGCGCGGTGGCTGGCTGCGTCAGTTCTACAAGAACGAGCAGGACACCATCGTCGGCTTCGAGCGCCTGGTCGCGTCCGCCGAGCACTATGAACCCGTCACGCTCTTCGAGGGCACCGGCCTGCGCCTCGCCGAGGTCAAGGACGCGTTCGGGCGCAGCGGCTGGTTCCTGACCACGCCGACGCGCAGCTCGTACATCCAGATCCACGAGGAACCGCTGTACTACTGGGTCCACCCCGACCCCAAGCCGATGATCGTCGTCGACCTGCCGGGCGGCACCGATCCCACCGCCGTGCCCGACAGCGCCGCGCCCTTCGCCGCGCGCATCTACCAGGGCGCGCAGCTGCTCGCCTCGTGGACGAAGGACAAGGGCTTCACCGCCAGCAAGGATGACTGGCGCCGCGCCTTCCCCGCCGGCCACCACAAGGGCGTCGACCCCAACGCCGCCGCCGACTTCATGCCGCCGCACCTGCTGGTCACCGCGCTCAACGGCGACCTGGTGTCGCTGCTCACCCCGCACGGGGTGCTGGTGCCGCCGAAGAACGGCAGCCCCGAAGAGGTCGAGCGCTTCCTCGCCGATGCCGCGCGCACGCTGCCCGATCCGGCCAACCTCGACCTGATCGGCGAGTACATCTTCGCCTACGTCTACGACAGCCCGGACAGCCGTTACCCCTTCCTGATCGGCAACAAGGGCGTCAAGGGCGACATCCACCAGACCGCCGCCCAGACCATCTCGACCGCCTGCGGCGGGATGATCCGCGGCGATTGCGACGACCTTTCCGAGCTCTACGAGGTGATCGCCAACCGCCAGGGGCGCAGCGCCCAGGTCATCGCCCTGCCGCAGCACGCGGCGATGTGCTTCGCCGAGAAGAAGGAAGACGGCAACTGGCACACCTTCGTGCTGCAGACCGGCCCGCCCCTCGAGTTCATCGCGCCCAAGCTGCCCGCCAGCCTCGAGAAGGCCTACCGCAGCTTTGACGAGTCCGAGACCTTCGATCCCGACGGACTGAGCCTGCTGCTGCGCTTCAGCGGCGAGAACACGCGCGGCTCGTGGCGGCTGAGCTGGCGCATCTTCGCCGAGCCGGACTACGCCAAGACCATGATCGACGTGCAGCGCGACTGGCAGTACCAGACCTACCAGCGCGGCATCGCCAAGATGAAGAAGCTGATCGAGGGCGGCGACCAGGACAACGCCAACTTCCGCGAGCTTTCCGGGCTCTACAGCTTCACCGGCCAGTACGCGCTCGCCGTGCAGCACCAGCAGGAGGCGATCACGCGCACCGAGGACGCGGGCAGCCGCCTCAGCCTGTCGGTCGAGCTGGTCATGCACCAGTTCGACGCCCACCAGACCGACGAGGCGCGCAAGTCCGCGCTCGACATCCTCGACCGCCAGCTGCCTGCGCTGCGCAAGTCGCCGGAGACCCGTGAGAAGACCGAGGCCACGCTGCCCCAGGTCGGCCTCGAACTGGCCGGCGCGCTGATCCATGGCAAGGCCTACGACCTCGCCCTGCGCACCCTCAAGGAGACCATGCTCGAAAGCATGGCGACCAACATCGAGCAGGTCGGCCAGTGGCTGGCGAGCCCGAACTTCAACCAGAAGGCCTGGGACAACTCCAGCCAGCTGCTCGCGCTGCGCCACCTGATGGCCGCCTATTCCGGCACCGCGGTCCTGCTGCTCGACGGCTTGGGCACCGATGCGCTGACCAAGGACGCCAACCTGCAGGTGGTGGCGCGCAGCGTCCAGGACTGGCTCAGCAAGGTCGCCTTCCACGATACCGACGAGCCCGAGGACGCGCTCCAGCGCTACGCCGTGGCCGGCCGCTATTACGCCGCGGTGTTGGGCGAGGATCGGTTGAGCGCGCTGCTCGACGGCGTCGCCCTGCCCAAGAGCGCGGAATACGCGCACGCCAAGCGCATCGGCGGCCTCGCCCAGCTGCAGCTCGACCTGCCCTGGATCAAGCTCGCTCCGCCATTCTGGTCGATGCGCCTGATGGAGCTGTTCGAGAAGGAGAAGACCACCATCGACCGCCCGCTCGCGCTGCGCCTGGCCAAGCAGGAGGCCGAGTCCTATGCCGCCGCGGCCAAGCTCGGGCTCGAGAGCCCCATGTTCGACCACGCCCACCACATCAGCACGCTGATCAATGCCCTGCTCACCCAGGACGCCAAGGTCGTGCGCGAGCGCCTCGCCTTCGTGAAGCAGAAGGACGACAAGCGCCTGCGCGACGACACCGCGCAGTGGCTGGGCGACGCGGCGCGCTTCCTGCCGCTCGACTGGTACGCCAAGGTGCTCGGCATCTGGAAGGAGGAGGTCGACTACAAGCCCAAGTACTACTGGATCGCCTGGCGCGCCGCGCTGACCGGAGCGCCCCGGCACGCGCTGATGGTCGCCGAGCTCGCCGCCAAGCAGTTCAAGGACGACCCCTCGTTCACCGAGGAGTTCGTCTTCATGAAGAAGGTGCTGGAGAAGGCCGCTGCGGAAGCCAAGCCGGTCGAGGCGAAGCCCGCCGACGCGGCCAAGCCGGAATCCGCAGTGAAGTAGACGTCCGTAGTC
>JACDGQ010000084.1 GCA_013821615.1 Planctomycetota bacterium | reverse complement strand
AGTCTTCTACAACAAGACCCGTCGCCACACCTCCATCGGCAATCTCAGCCCGATGGACTTCGAACTCCAGCGGGCCAAGGCCGCTTAACCACCCGTACGCAGAATCGGGGGAGGATCATCGCTGCTGGTGACGATCATGCTGCGCTAGGAAGCCCGCGATGCGCATCGACGTCAAGACGCTCCTAATCCTGGCATCATTGCCGCTGCTGCTGATCGCGATCGCGTTGGTTCAATGGGGAAGTATGGGCCTGCCAGCCCTGCCATCCGCTACGTCCATGGCGGCCATCATGCAGCCGCAGGGCTTTCCCAGCTGGCTGCGCATCGGGCATTTCATCAACGCGCTCTTTTTTATCCTGCTCGTTCGCAGCGGTTTGCAGATCCTGATGGATCACCCGCGGCTGTACTGGAACGTGCATTGCACGCCCGGCACCGAATGGCTCCGGCTCACCCCGGTCGCGATGCCCAAGGACCGAATGTGGACGGCGAAGGAAGATGCTCGTCATCTATCGCCTTGGATCGGCCTACCCGGCTACCGCCACACTGTTGGCATGGCACGCCACTGGCACTTTCTCAGCGTGTTGTTCTGGATCGGCAACGGCTTCGTGTATGTAGCCTTGCTCTTCGCCACCGATGCTTGGCATCGCTTGGTTCCCACATCGTGGCACGTCGTGCCCGACGCGTGGGCGGTGTTCGTGCATTATGCGACTTTGCATCTTCCGCAGGAGCCCAACGGGTTCTTCCATTACAATGCGCTCCAGCAATTGTCGTACTTCTCCGTCGTGTTCATCCTCGCTCCACTCGCCCTCATCACGGGACCGTCGATGTCACCCGCGTTCACCGCGCGCTTTCCCTGGTATCCACGGCTGCCGGGAAATCGGCAGATCGGACGGTCTCTCCACTTCCTGGTGATGTGCGCATTCATCGCCTTCACCGGCATGCACATAGCGATGGTCGCTATCACTGGGCTGACCCAGAACATGAACCACATCGTGGTCGGAACCGACGCTGCGAATACCACGGGGCTGTGGATCGGAGCCATCGGGATCACGCTCATCATCGGCCTCAACGCGGGAGCGAATTTGCTGGCTTGGCGGCAGCCACGGCTGGTTCAGCATACGGCCAAGCTGATCATCACGCCGATCATGCGCTTGTTATTCGGGCGAGCGGTACCCACTGCACAATTCGCGCCACCCGACATCTCACCCTACTTCTGGGTGAACGGAAAGGCTCCCACCTGTAGCGAATGGGAGCAACTCGAAGCCGACGGCTTTCGGAATTACCGCCTCACGGTGCATGGGGCCGTAGGCAATCCGGTTGAGCTCTCGCTGGACGAGATGCGAGCACTCGGATTAAGCGAGCAAATCACGTTGCATCACTGCATCCAGGGATGGTCTGGGATCGCCCAGTGGGGAGGTCTACGGATGGATCGGCTCATGGCCTTGGTCAAACCCCTGCCACATGCGACCGCCGTGGTCTTCCATTCCTTTAGCGACGGTGTGGCGCTTGATCGCCCTGGGGTCGGCGGCCGCTACTATGACAGCCTGTCACTGCGCGATGCCCACAGCCCGCAGACGATCTTGGCCTACGAGATGAACGGGGAGCCGCTCACCCGTCATCATGGAGCACCCTTGCGCTTGCGCGTTGAGAATCAATTGGGGTTCAAGATGGTGAAGTGGATTCAGTCCATCGAGTTCGTCGAGGACATCAGCGCTATTCGTGGCGGTGAAGGCGGCTTCGCCGAAGACCATGAATACTTCGGAGAATTGGCGAATATTTAACGGGGGGCGATCCAGGGCCCCTGCTCAGGGCCTGAAATGGTCGCGCTTCCCGGCTTGGCCGGCGGATCGGGATCGACGGCATGGGTGCGGGCCTGGATGCCCATCGCGACCCGGTGGGATTGCCGGGCAGCACCTGTTTCAACGGCGTCATCGGCGAAGTCCGTAGCGAAGCGCTGGCGACGCGCAGGCGCGTGGCGCCGTGAGGCGCTGATGCTGGCATCCTCCGTTCGGCGCGCCGCTGCGTCGTCGATTGCATGGTCCCGGATCCGGATGAGCATAGCAAACCCGGCGCGGAACGCCGCCTCGGCGCATGGCCTTGCCAAACCGGCGCCAATTCCCATCAGTGTCTGCTTCCCTGAGCCACATCGACCAGAGAGATGCCCATGTCGCACCGCCCTCCCCGCGTCCAGACCCGTGCGCGGGTGAGCAGCCTGCTCATCGCCGGCGTCCTGACCTGCGTCGCGGCCCTGGCGCACGCAGCGGACCAGGGCGGCAATGTCACGACCGTGGTGGCCGCCGAGGTCAAGAATGGCCATCTGTCGCTGGCGGTCGGCAATGACCGGTTTGGCGATACCGCCCCCGGCGTCCCCAAGAAGCTGCGCGTGGAGTACCGTGTCGGGTCCGCAGCGCTGGTGCGTGAAGTGCCGGAAGGCGGGCAGCTCGACCTCACCGCGCCCGCCGGGCAGACCCTGACCATCCTCAAGGCCGTGTATGGTCCCGCCGACGGCACCTCCACGGCCGACGTGGCGGAGGATCCGAGCGCCGTGCTCGCGACGCTTCCGGGCTTCGCGGTCGAACATGTGCTGCGCGCGGACCGGGTGAAGAACGGCTCGTGGATCTGCATGGCCAAGGACGGCAAGGGGCGTCTGCTCCTCGGCGGCCAGCGCGGCCAGCCGATCACGCGCGTCACGCTCCTGGACGGCAAGGTCGCCAAGCAGGAGGTCCTGCACATCCCGGTCTCCGAGACCATGGGCATGCTGTTCGTCGACAACGTGCTCTATCTCAACGGCCAGGGCGCCCACGGTTTCGCCCTCTATCGCTGCAAAGACACCAAGGGCGATGACAGCTACGACGATGTGGAATTTCTGCGCGAGTGGCATGGAGGCGCCGGCGAGCACGGCGCCCACGCGCTCCTTCTCGGTCCCGACCGCAAGCTCTACGCGGTCTGCGGCAACTTCACCGCGATCCCGCAGGACCTCGCGCCGAGCTCGCCGCACCGCGTCTATGGCGACGATCTGGCGCTCAAGCGCATGGAGGACGGCAACGGCTTCGGCGCGGGCAACCCGCCCCCCGGCGGCTTCGTTGCGCGCATGGATCTCGATGGCGGAAACGCCGAGCTGTTCGCGTCCGGCGAGCGCAACACCTATGACATCGCCTTCAACGCCGATGGCGAGCTCTTCGGCTTCGACAGCGACATGGAGTGGGACTGGGGCAGCCCCTGGTACCGCCCGACGCGCGTCTACCACGCGGTGCGAGGTGCGGACCAGGGCTTCCGCGAAGGCAGCGGCAAGTGGCCCGAGTACTACCCGGACAGCCTGCCCGCCGCGGTGACCATCGGCATCGGCTGTCCCACCGGCGTCGGCTTCGGCACCGGCGCGAAGTTCCCGCCCGCGTACCAGCAGGCGCTGTTCATTTGCGATTGGACGTATGGCCGGCTGATGGCCGTCCATCTCAATCCCGACGGCGCCACCTACGGCGGCTCGTGGGAGGATTTCGTGGCGCCGAAGTCGATGCACACCAAGCAGCGCAAGGCCCCGCTGAATCTCACCGATGAGCTGATCGGTGACGACGGCGCGATGTACTTCACCACCGGCGGGCGCGGCACCGTGTCCGACCTCTTCCGCGTCACCTATACCGGAAACGTGGCGGACGTGCCGGGTCGGGTGACCGCTCAGAACGCCGCGGAGTGCGCCGGGTTGCGCGACCTGCGCCACACCCTCGAGGCCTTCAATGTCAAACCCGATCCCGCGGCGGTGGGCTTCGCCTGGCCGCACCTCGGCAGCGCCGACCGTTTCGTCCGCTATGCGGCGCGCCTGGCGATCGAACGCAATCCCGTCGCTGAATGGCAGGCCCTGGCGCTGGCCGAGAAGCGGCCCGACGCCGCCCTGACCGCGCTGCTGGCGCTCGCGCGCCTCGGCGCCGCCGATACCCAGCCCGCCATCCTGCGCGCGCTCGCGGACCTCCCGGTCGCCACCCTCGGCGAAGCGCAGCAGCTCGATCTGCTGCGCGTCATCGAGGTCTCGATCGCGCGCCAGGGCGTGCCCAGCGGCGACGTGGCGCATGCGGTCAGTGCCGGCGTCGATCCGCTCTATCCGGCCAAGAGCGAATTCCTGAACCGCGAGCTCTGCCAGGTCCTGCTCGCGCTCGACGCGCCCGGGGCGGTGGCACGGACGGTCGCCCTGCTCAAGGCCGCGCCCACTCAGGAGGAGCAGCTGACCTACGTGGTCGCCCTGCGCTCCGTGAAATCCGGCTGGACCCCGGAACTGCGCAGGAGCTACCTGTCGTGGTGGGATGCCGGACGCTCGAACCAGCACCCCGCAGGCGTCGTGCAGTGGTTCACCGAAGCGGGGATCGGTTTCAACAACGGCTCGAGCTTCACCAAGCTGCTCAGCCATGCGCTGAGCGACGCCAAGGCAGCGATGACGCCCGAGGAGCTCGCCGCGGTCGGCGACGCGCATCCGCAGGCGGCGACCACGCCCTCGGCACCGCTCGCGGCCGTCCGCGCCTTCGTGCAGGATTGGAAGACCGCGGACCTGCAGCCGCTGCTCGACCAGGTGAGCAAAGGACGGAACTTCGCGCGCGGCAAGGCCGCGTTCACCGGCGCACAGTGCATCCTGTGCCACCGCTACGGCGATCAGGGCGGAGCCGTCGGTCCCGACCTGACCGCGGTGGCGACCCGCTTCAAGCGGCAGGACCTCCTCGAATCGATCACCGAACCGTCGAAGGTGATCTCCGAACAGTTCGCGACCACCGTCTTCACCATGAAGGACGGCAGCGTCCTGGTCGGCCGCGTCATCCAGGATGCGGACCAGACCGTCATGGTCGCCCAAAACCCGTTCGCCCCGCAGACCACGCCGATCGCCAAGGCGGACATCAAGTCCCGCGACGTGTCGAAGGTGTCCCTGATGCCGCCGGGTCTGCTGAACACCTTCACGAAGGATGAGATCCTGGATCTCCTGGCCTTCCTCGAGTCGATGGGCGATCCGCAGCATCCGGATTTCAGCAAATGATCGAGCTGCTCCGGCCGCCGAGAGTCTGAGCGGGCGCGCGGACCGCTTCTTCCTGGCCATGGACGGCCACCTCCCCGAGCAGCTCGGAGGTCGGGATGAGAGTGATCGGGGTGTTCGGTATGGGAACCATCGCCACGCCGCTGGCGGCTGGCAGGGTGCAGGGTGAATCCTCTAGCGGAATCCAGGACTCCGGCGCGCCGCGATCTGGTGAGGGGGATAGGCAGGAGGGAAGGGCAACCTTACCTCCTGCCCGCTCGCACCCACCTCATGGAATGTGGCTACTTGCCAGGCGGCAGCGCAGCCCGGCCCTGCGCATCGAGCGCGTTCCTGACCGTCTTCGCCAACTCCTGCGCCGTGCCGATGCCCCAGTAGTGCAGGAAGATCAGTCGCGGGGTCTCGCCTTCCATGTGGCTGTGGATGGCGACCACGGTGATGCCGCCCGCGCGCAGCGCGTGCAGGACCGGCTGCAGTTCGCCGGGTCCGGTGGCGAAGTCGCCGTCGACCAGCGCGACCTCCGCGGAGCCCATGAACGCGGCCCAGGTGTTGACGCCCATCTCCTTGCCGACCGTGCAGTCGCACGGCATGGCGACCGCTCGCCCGATGGTGAACTTGGCCATGCCGTCCTTGGTCGCCGCTTTGGCGCCGATGATGGCAGCGATGGCCTCCGTGGGGATGCTGCTGGTCGCCGGCAGCGGCGGGTGCGGGGTGGGCTTGGCGGCTGCGGGGCTCTGCGCGCGCACCTGCTTCACCTGGTCGAGGGCGGCGCGCACGCCGGCGGCGAGCTTGTCGGCGGTATCCTGGCCGCCGATGTGCATGAACAGCACCTGGGGCTGATCGAAGAGGAAATGGTTGTGCAGCGCGGTGACCGTCAGCCCATTCGCGAACAGCGCGTCCATCACCGGGGCGACCTCATCAGGCAGCAGCACCAGGTCGCCCATCACCATCGCGCCGCCCTTGGGATCGGCGGTGAACGCCGCCCAGGTGGTCAGGCCCATGAATGGCGGCATGGGCGTGCCGTCGACCACGACCTTCACGTCGACGCGCGGCTGGGTGACCTTGTAGACGGCCTCCTCCGGGTTGAGGGCCCCCTTCAGACCGGTGACCGCGTCGATGCGCGCGGTGTCGAGCGGCAGCGCGTCGGCCGCGGCGAGCGCGGACGCGAGGGTGAGGACGGACAAGGTGGGGAGGATGGGGATGAGGAAGGTGCGGAACATGGGTGGTCTCCAGGAGGGGGGGTATTCATGGGTGGGGCGCGGCGAAGGTGCGGATCTCTGCGCTCTTGCCAAAGATGTGGCGGGGGCAGGCGACATACAGGCGGCCCGCGGCCGCGTCGAAGAATCCGGTGCGCGCTCCCGACACGGTGGGGATCGCCGCGAGCACGTCATAGTGGAGCGGATCGCTGGCGCCGATCACGGTGACTTCGCCGCCACCGCCGATGACGTAGACGCGCTGCGCGGCCGCATCGCGGAACACGTCGTCCGCGTCGCTGGCGCAGGGCAGGCTGGAGATTTGACTGCCGGTGGCGGTGTCGAGAATGACCAGGCGCGCCGGCGAGCGGCAGGCGACGAACAGCCGGTGCGCGGCCTCGTCGAGGGCCATGGGGAAGTTCGACGAGGCGCCTGCGAGCTCCCAGCGCGCAGCGGTCGCGCCGGTGCTGCGGTCGAGGACGACGACGCTGCCGTCGTCCGGGACGTTGACGTAGATGCGCGGTCCCGCCGTCTCCAGCGCGAACGCTTCCGGATGGCCCGGCAGCGGTAGCGTGCGCATCAGGGTCGCGGACTTCGCATCGATCAGGGCGAGCGCCGCGCTGCGCCCGGAGCCGACGCCTACGTACACCAGGCCGGTCTTGGCCTCGACGCGGATGTTGTCCGCATCGCCGAGATGCTCGATGCGGCCGAGGCGCGCCCAGGTCGTGCCGTCCAGTACGTCCACCGCGTCGCCGCCGCCCTCGGCGATCACCAGCCGGCCGAGGTCGGGCAGCCAGGCGACGCCCTGCGGTTCGTCCAGGTGGTCGATGGTGTGGACGACCGTCCCGCTCGCGAGGTCGATGACCTCGACGGTGCCGTTGCCGAGCGCGGCGACGAACAGCCGTTTTCCTGCAACGTCCTGGGCGAAATGGTCGATGCGGCCACTGACCGCCGGGATCGGGATGCCTGGGCCGGCGGCGAGCAGGCCCTCCGCGCCGGCGGCGGTCAGCGCCGTGACCGCGAGCAGCGCCAAGGCCGCTCGCAACCCGGGAAGGCGGAACGCTATTCGGCCGATGAACGCGCGCATGGTATCTCCAGATCCGTTTCCAGCGCACGGCGTGCCGATCCCGTGTTCCCGCTGGAAGGACCCATCAGCGCATCGTCAGCGACCACGCCATGCCGAGCGCCAGGCAGCCCGCGAGCGTCCAGAGCATGCCGATGCCGAAGCGCAGCATGGCCACGCAGGCGCCCACCGACAGCGCCAACGCCGCCCAGTCGATCGTCGACCAGCTTGGCAGCGACAGGTTCACCGGTCCGGCATGGAAGTCAGTGACCTCGGCGAAGAGCGTGCGCAGCGCGAACCAGCAGGCGAGGTTGAGGATGACCCCGACCACGGCGGCGGTGATGGCCGAGAGCATGGCGTTCAGCCGCTGATTGCCGCGCAGGTGTTCGATCCACCTCAGCTACGCGGCGATGAAGCGATCCAGGAGGTTGCGGAGGAGGATCTTCATCTCACCGAGACCTGACGGCTTCTCGATCCACCCGCTCCGCACCGGGCCATCCGCGCGCGGCGCAGCTCCGCTCACGACCACGATCGGGAGGTTGTGGAAGGCCGGTTCAGCGAGCATCCGCGCGGCCAGTTGCGCGCCGCTGGAGCGCGGCAGGCACTGATCGCTGATGACCAGATCGAACGCGGCTCCCGCCGCGCAGCTCGCGTTCAGCAGCCCCCAGGCGGCATCGCCGTCGGTGACGATGGTGAGCGCCACCGCAGGGTGGCAGGCTTCCGCGAAGGCGCACTCCCAGAGCAGCACGTCCGCGGGGTTGTCCTCGACGAGCAGGATGCGGGGGGTGGCCATGGCTATCCTTCGCGGCGAACGCGGAACCGGGACAGACGCGGGCGACAGCGCCGTGCGTCAGTATACCACAGGTCCGATGGGCCGGATCCACCTGGCCATCCAGGCCGGATGTCCGGCGCCGTCCGGTCGCCAATCCGCATCATGCCACTAGCCCTTGCGCAGGCACACCTCCAGCGACAGACCGCCCAGCGCCGAGCCGAACTTGACGACCACGCAGGGCACGCCCCGGGTCGGCATGGTGATGTAGTTGCGCCCGGCGACCACGCGCGGCAGGCCGATGTCGAAGGAGTAGCCCTTGGTGCGCAGGCGGTTCTTGGCGTCGCCGGCGATGATGTTGGTCAGCTCGCCGACACCGTCGATGACGTCCGAGGTCAGCGTCTGGTAGGCGGTGCCGGTGAATTTTCCGACCACGTTGCGGGCGGTGTCCTCGTTGAGGTTGAGCACGACCGAGCCCGCGGCCTCGCCGGCCAGGCCGATGATGCCGCTGACGCCGAAGTTCTCGTCGCCCTCGGTCTTGAGCATCACCTTCTCGCGCACCGGCGACTCGCCGACCATGGTCGAGAAGGTGCTGACCACCGCCTCGATGAAGAAGTTGATGTAGTCGACGTTGAGGGCGGCCTTGGGCGCAGCGGCTCTGGGCGGGGGGGTCGGGGAACGGACGGGATGGATGCTGCTCATGCCAGGACCTTGCTCAATTTCTCTTTGAAGCGCTCGGGGGTGAAGGGTTTGACCAGGTAGTTGTTCGCGCCCGCCAGGACCGCCTCCTTGACCTTGTCGGGCGAGCCTTCGGTGGTGATCATGATGATGGTCACGCGCTTGGCCGGGTCGCACTTGCGGATCTCGCGCACCAGGGTGATGCCGTCCATGATCGGCATGTTCCAGTCGGAGAGCACGCAGTCGATGCCGCCGCCCTTGAACTTCTCCAGGGCGTCCTGGCCGTTGGGGGACTCGAGGACGTTGACCACCAGGCCGGCGGCCGTGAGGTTGTTGATGAAGACCTTGCGCATCATCGCCGAATCGTCGACGACCAGGACGGTCTTGGGCATGGGGTTCTCCGGGGTGGGCGGCGCGGACGGTCCGCTGGCCGGCCGTTGCACGCCGCGTGCCAGCGGGGCGATCTTGCAATCGCCCTTTCTAGGCAATGCTTTACGGGGTCCGGGCTGCGGCAGCGTGACGCCCGACGCCAACTGTTGGGCGGCCCGGCCCAAGGATTGTGGTGACGGTAGTCCCGGCCCGGCCGGGAGAACGGAGCGCAGCGCGGTGATTCCCCACCTGGCACCGTCCGCAGAGCAGGGGCAGGGCGTGGCGCGGCGCGAGCGCCGCCCGCTTCGCGACGGGCGCGCGCCCCTGGACGTCGCGGGCGTTGCGGGTGTCCGCCGATGAGCGGCGTGACCGGCACGGCGGAACTGCAGCA
>JACDGQ010000083.1 GCA_013821615.1 Planctomycetota bacterium | reverse complement strand
GAGCGCGTCACGCTCGCCGCCACCTCCGAGGAGGAGCCCGCGCGCCTGCGCCTGGACGCGCAGCGCCTGCTGCGCGACCTGCCCACCGGATCGTACGAGGTACGCTTGACCGGCGAGGTCGGCGACGCGGACGCCGAGAGCGCGCCGGCGCTGACCATCAGACTGCATCTCGACACGGTCGCGGTCGCGCCCGGGGCGGTCGCCGCCGGCCTCGGCCGCTGGACGCTCGCGCGCCTGCGCGGCGAAGAGGACGAGGGCATCGCCCTGGCGATCGGGCGGTCCGAGCCCAAATGAGCGCCGGTCGCGCGAGCACCGACCTCCGGGTGGCGGGAGCCCCATGCCCTACGCCGACCTGAAACCGGTCGCGGCCGGCAGGCCGCAGCCGTTGTTCTTCTGCGGTGGCTTCGTCCTCACGGTCCTCGCCGGCGCGGTCAACGTCGCGATGCTCTCCTTCTATGCGGTGCCGGTCAGCCACATGAGCGGCGCGGTGTCGCGCCTGGGCATGGACCTGGGTGCCCGCCGTTACGAGGACCTGCCGGTCATCGGCATGATCCTCGGCGCCTTCGCCATCGGCTGCGCCCTGACCGGGGCCCTGGTCGGCACCAGCACGCTCGCCGACCGCAACCGGTACACCTGGGTGATGGCCTGCGAGGTCGCCGCCCTGGGCGCGGCGGCCGCGCTGCTCGGCGGGGCGGTGAACGCCTCGGTGGTGCTGTGCGCCTGCGCCTGCGGCATCCAGAACGCGATGGCGAGCAGCTACTACGGCCTGGTGGTGCGCACCACGCACGTCACCGGCATCATCACCGACCTCGGCTTCATGGTCGGCGCCCGCCTCACCGGCCGACGCTTCGCGTCCTGGAAATACCTGCTGCTCACCATCCTGGTCTCCGGCTACCTGGTCGGGGGCTGCGTCGCGGCCATGATCGTGCCCGCCTTCCCGGGCGCGATGCTGTGGGGTTGTTGCGCGCTGGCCGCGGCGATCGCCGTGGGCTGCCACGTGTTCCATAGAGGCGCGCGCGCTGGTTGAACCGGCCCCACCCACGGCAGTGCGGTCGGTAGCCCATTGCCGCCCGCGCAGCGGCACCTAGCATCCGCGCGCATCTGCACCCTGGGCTGATCGGGCAACTTCGCGTCCGCGCGGTCGCCATCCCTGCTCACCTCGCCTGCCTCACCGGACCATCATGCCGCCACCTCCGTCCCGACGCTTCGCGCAGCGCCCGCGCACCGGGCGCACCACCGCCACGCTGCCGCGCCCCGGCACCGGGCGCCAGCAGGCCCGTGGGCGCAGCAGCACCGCGCAGCGCGGCACCAGCCGCAAGACCAAGGTGCGGGCTGACAATCCCCTGCTCGGGATCCTCTCGAGCGCCTGCTTCGTGCTGTTTTGGGTGTTCCTGTTCATTGCCGCCTTCGGCGCGGTCGATGCCGTGAAGCACGAGGACGTGGGACTGCTCAAGACTTCGGCCGGCGTGATGTTGGCGGGCTTCATCATGCCGATCATCGGACTGGCGCTCGGCATCGCCGGGCTGGTGCAGCGGCGCGCGCAGCGCGTCATGGCGTGGATCGGCGTGACGCTGAACGGCTGCCTCCTGCTGTTCTTCCTGGTGACCTCGCTGGCCGGCAGGCACTCCTGAGGCGCGCAACCGGGCACGCGGGGAATTGACCTCGCCCGCGGCCGACGGAGCATGGCCCACGGTTGCTCCGGATGCGCGCAATCCGTCATGCGCGCGATCCCGTCACCAGCATCCCACACGCCCGCCGAGGACGACCCCGTGCACGCCGACGCCTTCTGGCGCCTCATCGCCCTGATCGACCAGCCCCAGCTCGCCGCGAGCGACGAGAGCGGCGCGCTCGCCCCACTCCAGGCCGCGCTCGAAGAAGTGGAGATCGCCGAGCTGTTCGCCTTCGACGAGCTGCTGGCGCGCGCCCTGTACGAGCTCGACACGCCAAGCCACCTCGACGGATCCGGCGCCTCGAGCACCTCGTCCGACGGCTTCCTCTACGTGCGCTGCTGGGTGGTCGCACGCGGCCTTGAGCACTACGTGGCGGTGCGCAAGGATCCTGCGCTGATGCCGCAGTCGCTCGAGGAATGGTGCGAACCGCTGCTGCTGGTCGCGCAGGAAGCGTGGGCCGCGAAAACCGGCGCGGACCCGGCCGACTATCCGCACATCTCGACCGTCAGCTACGAGACCGGCGCGAACCAGGCGGCGTGGCGCGGCCGGCGGCCCGATCTGTAGGGACGGACTAGAAGCGGTAGCCGAACGACACGAACGGGGCCAGCCCGCGGCTGCGGATGGTGACCGTCTCGCTGAGGTCGCCGCCATTCACCAGGTCGAACTGCAGCTTGCCCTGGGTGCGCGTGACCTGGTAGCCGAGGCCGAGCCCGACCTGCAGATGGTTGCGGCTGCCGGTGTAGTAGACGGCGGCGCGCACGCCGTATTCGATCGAGCTGCCGCTGCCGCTCTCCGCACGGGTGGTCGCGGCGTTGCCGCCGACGATGCCGCGATCGGTCAGCTTGGCGAAGGCCGCCCCGGCGAAGGGCACCACCTCAAGATGGTAGGAGCCGGTCAGGTGCGCGGCGAGGCCGAGGCCGATATCCATCCCCTGGGTGCCGATCTTCATCGGTCCGACGATGGCGGTAGTGCGGTTGTCATCCTCGGCGGTCGCCTGCTGGGCGTCGAACACCGCGATGGCGAGGATCAGCGAGCAGCCACCGCCGATCCGGGCGAGGTGCAGGGTGGGGCCCAGATCCACGCGCACCCCGGGATGCGCGCCCGCTATATCTTCGCTGGCGCTGCCTCCAGGGGCTGCGTAATCGATGTGCACCGGCCTGCTGGATGGCAGCCGGGTGATGGTCAGGCGCAGGTCGTTGAAGGAGAACCCCTCGGCGGCGACCAGCGCCGGCCCGGCGCTGAGGCCCATGGCCAATGCGAAAATCGCTCCAGTAATCCGCAGTCTGGACATGGAACCTCGCTCGCTAGGTCGTGGGATGACCTGCAAGGATGGCTCACGCGCGCGCGGCTGTCAAATCGGGATCGGCCTCAGCCGGGGGCAACCGGCTGGACCGTGACCGGGACGGTGGCCTGGTTGTTGGCCTTCGTGCCCTCGACGACCACGTTCTGCGGGTCGATGACCACGCTGTAGACGTGGGTTCCGACCGTGGTGGCAGGCACGGTCAGCACCAGCGAGGCGCTCAGGGTCGCGGCGATGTCCGGCATGGTCCCGCTCGCGACCACCACCGCCGGGGTCACCGAGGTGTCGAGCACCTGCACCACGACGCCGCTGGCGGTCAGGCCCTTGAGCGAGGTGTCGACATTGGTCACCGTCACGGTCATCTGGATGGCGGTGGCCGTGGTCACCACCGCCGGCGCGACCGTCGGCGCCGCCAGCACCAGGTCGAGATCGGCGAAGGCGACCGCCACGCTCGCGGTGTTGTTGGTCTCGTCCATCTCGCGGATGAGGTTGTCGGGATCGATCACCATGAAGTAGGTGTGCAGGCCCAAGGCGCCGCTGTCGGTGTTCGGGTCGATGGTCACGGCCACCGGCGCGTGGGACTGCCCGGCCACGCTGGCGACGGTGCCCGAGGCGATCGGGGCGGTGGCGGGATCGTCGCGGAAGACCCGGAAGGCGATGTTGGTCAGCGCTTCATGCGCGGTGTTGAACAGCACGAAGGTGATGATCGCGGGACTGGTCGTCGAGGGCGCGGGCAACGCCACCGGCGGCGTGGCGGTCGAGGTCACGCTCGGTGCGCCGGAGAAGGTCAGGTCGACGAAGTCGAAGCTCTTGCCCGGGCTGGTGCAGCCGGCCAGCAGCGCGGCGAACAGGATGGCTGGGACGAAGACCAGGGTGGTGCGCATCGGTGACCTTGCACGGGCCTGAGGCCCCGGGGGAGGGGCGAACGGTAGAACCGGCGCGGGGTCAGGCAAGCGGGACCGCCGGGGTCTTCTTGGTCAGCCGCCCGATCAGGATGCCGAAGCCCAGGCTGGCCAGGGCCGCGAAGGCGACCATCACCACCGCGACACGCTTGAGCGCAGCGGCCTGCAGGTCGAGCACGGGATTGGCGAGCACGTCGACGCCGATCTGCAGCGAGGCCAGCCGCCAGCCGCCGGCGCTGCGCACCGCGACCGCGCTCCAGCATTCGGGGACGATCAGCACGCGCTCGCCGGCCAGGCGGTACTCGTCAGCGCCCGTGCCGCGCGCCATGGCGGTGTCGGCGTCCAGGAACACCGCCGGATCCTCGCGCTGGGGGTGCGCACCCACGCCGGCCACGGCGTTCTGCGGACGCCGGTGCAGCATCTTCAGCCACACCGCCAGTTCGGGCAGGCTGGTGACCACGGAAGCGTCGGGCAGGGTGATCTGGAAGCGCGGACCGACCAGCGGCATCAGGTCGGCCGTCCGCTCGGCGCTGATGGCGGCCGCGACCTGGACCATGAGCTGGTCGAGAGCGGCGCGGTCGCCGGCACGCGGCTCATCCTCGGCGCTGACCAGGGTGCCGACGATGACCAGCAGGACGAGGAGCGCGCCGGCGGAGCCTCCGGAGATCAGGGCGTGGCGCATGCGGGGTTCCTGGGGGCCAGGCGCGGGCTGTTCGCGCTGCGGTGGCCGGGCAGGCTACGGCGCTGGTAGGCACGGCCATAGCCATTCCCCGGCCTTCCATCGTTATATCTTGATAGAGCGATGGAAAGGGCCAGGATCCGGATCATGCGCCTCGACCAGATCCTCGCCGCCAAGCCGGCCACGTTGTCCTTCGAGTTCTTCCCGCCCAAGAACGAGCGCGCGTGGTTCACCCTGGAGGACACCGTCGAGCAGCTCGCGCCGCTCGGCCCGGACTTCGTCTCGGTGACCTATGGCGCAGGCGGCAGCACGCGCGGCAAGACCCGCGAGGTGATCGAGCACATCCAGGGACGCAGCGGGTTGACCGCGATGGCGCACCTGACCTGCGTCAACGCCACCCGCGCCGAACTGGCCACGCTGCTCGACGAGTACCACGCTGCCGGCATCGCCAACCTGCTCGCGCTGCGCGGCGACCCGCCCAAGGGCCAGGAGCGCTTCGTGCCGACCGATGGCGGCTGCGCGCACGCCATCGACCTCATCCATCTGATCCGCGCCGACGGCCGCTTCACCGCGCTGTGCGCGGCCTTCCCCGAGAAGCACCCGGACGCGCCGGACCGCGCCAGCGACTGGGACCATCTCGCCGACAAGCTCGCCGCCGGCGCCGCCGCGGCCATCACCCAAGGCTTCTTCGCGGTCGAACCATACCTGGAGATGCGCGCGCACGTCGCCGCCCGCCTGGGCCGCGCGCCGCGCATCATCCCCGGCATCTGGCCGGTGACCGGCTGGAAGAGCGTGCAGAGCTTCTGCCGCTTCTGCGCCGCAGCCGAGCCCGAGGAGCTACGCGCGCTGCTGCAACCGCTCGAGGCCGATCCGGTGGCGGCGCGCCAGGCCGGCATCGCCTTTACCGTCGCCTTCTGCCGCCGCCTGCTCGCCGCGGGCGCACCCGGTCTGCACTTCTACTGCATGAACCGCTCCACCGCCGCCGCCGAGATCGTCACGGCGCTGCGCCTGGGCGGCGCGGCGATCTGACCTGCATCGGCGACCCCGACCAGCCGTTCAGCACAGCGGACCAGGGGCCTGACAGCCGGATAAAACAGGAGGACGCGGAGACGCGGAGGACGGAAGAGGACGTGCAAGCTCGGCTGCATCTGCTTGCAACGCCGATGCGGTAGCTGTCCGCAGCAGAGCCAGGTGCGCACTGACTGCGCACAGCAGCCGTCACGATCATCTCCTTCTCTTTCCTCCGCTCCTCCGCGTCCTCCTGTTTTATCCGGCAGTCAGCAGCGCGCATTCAGCGCGGCTCACGCGGACGTGACCCTGTACCCGCCGGAGGGCGCCGGTAGGACTTCGCGGATGGCCACCATCCGCCGCGCCGGCCTCGTCATCCTCGCGCTCAGCGTCCTGACCGGCGCCGCGGGCGCGGCCGAGGCGGCGACCGCTCCCGCCCCGGAGAGCGCCATGGCGGCGACGCCCGCCGACGCCCTGGTCCTGGCGGTGGATGCGCGCGAGCTGCCCGATGGCCTGCTGCACGCGCACGAGAGCCTGGCCGCGGCCGGCGGCGATCAGGTGCTGGTCTTCCCCAAGTGGATCCCGGGCACGCACGCGCCCGCCGGGCGCATCGTCAACCTGGTCGGCCTGCGCTTCAGCGCCGGCGGCGCGACCCTCGCCTGGGACCGCGACGAGGCCGATCCGTACCGCCTGGTGGTGCACGTGCCGCCCGGCAGTGCGCGACTGGAAGCCGACTTCACCTACATCGCCAACCACGGCGACGTGAGCAGCGCCGGTGTCGATGTGGACGGCACCCGCGGCCTGGGGGTGATCAACTGGAACTGCTGCGTGCTGTGCCCGGAAGGCCGCCCGGTGGCCGCCATCCCGGTCACCGCCAGCCTGCTGCTGCCGACCGGTTGGAAGCCGGGCACCGCCCTGGCCATCCAGCGTGCGCAGGCGCCCGGCTGGCGCTTCGCGCCCACCACCGTGGGCGCGCTCATCGACCGTCCGCTGATCGCGGGCCCGGCACTCACCGAAACCGCGCTGGACACCGGCGGCCTGCCGACGGCGCTGGTGATCGCCGCCGCCGATGGCGCGCCGGTGGTGCCCGACCAGGAATGGTGCACGCGCCTGGCCGCGGCCGTGACCCAGGCGCAGCGCCTGTGCGGCCCGGCGCACTGCACATCCTACCGCTGGCTGTGCATGGTCGGCGACGCCTTCGACGACATCGGACTCGAGCACGGCGACTGCAGCCTGTGCGGGCTCGCCGGCCGGCCGTTCAGCGATTTCGACAGCACCTCGTACTCCGAGCGCGACCTGATGGTGCACGAACTGATGCACTCGTGGTGCGGCAAGCACGTGCGCCCGGCGGCGATGGCGACGGCCGACCTGCAGGCGCCGCAGCGCACCGGCCTGCTGTGGGTGTACGAGGGTCTGACCATGTACCTCGGCGAGGTCGTCGGCACGCGCGCCGCGATGCACACACCCGCGGAATTCCGCGAGCAGCTCGCCGCCGACATCCACGAGCTGTCGTACCAACGCGGCCGCGCCTGGCGCAGCGTCGAGGACACCGCGCGCGCCGCCTGGATGCTGCGCGAACCGAGCAACCGCTACGGCGACCTGCGCCGCGGCGAGGAGTTCTACAGCGAAGGCAAGCTCTTCTGGCTCGAGGCCGACCTGATCATCCGCAGCGCGAGCGGCGGCGCGCGCAGCCTCGACGATTTCTGCCGCGCCTTCCTCGGCGCGCCGCTCGCGCCCGGGACCGCGCTGCGCACCTACACCGTCGACGACGTCATCGCCGCGCTCGCGGCGGTGCAGCCCCACGACTGGCGCGCACTGGTGCGCACGCGCATCAGCGCGGTGCGTCCGCGGCTCGACGGCAGCGGCTACGAGGGCGGCGGCTGGCGGCTGGTCTATGCTGAATCTGCAGATCCCGCGCCGCCGCCCGCGGATGAGAACACGCTGCTCGACGCGCGCGCCAGCCTGGGCTGCGAACTGCGCGATGGGCGGGTGAGCGGACTCCAGCCCGGCTCACCCGCGGTGCGCGCCGGACTGCACGAGGGCGACCAGCTGACCGGCATGGACGGCAGGCGGCTGACAGGACGGGCCCTGGAAGACGCGCTCCAGGGCGCCGCCAGCGACGGGATCGGCCTGGTCCACCTGATCGTGAGCGAAAACCAGGTACCGAGACCAGTGGACGTGCACTGGGACCAGGGCCCGCGCCATCCGCGCCTGGAGCGCATCCCGGATGCGCCCGACCTGCTCGGCGCGATCCTGGCGCCGCGGGAGCGCTGAACGCCCGAGCGGCTGGCGCCTGCCGGTCTGGCGGTGGCGTCAGCAACGGTTCTGCGCTACGCTTGCAGGGTTGGCATGCCCGGTCGCATCCGTCGTACCGGCGCATGCGCAGGGCTGGATCCCGCCGCCCGCGACCACCCCGCCCGGAAGCAGCGCCCATGGCGACGCATCTCCTCCGCATCCCGACCCTGCTGCTGGCCGCCGCCGCGCTGCCCGCCCTCGAACTCGCCGAGGGCCTGACCTTCGGCGGCTATGGCGAGGCCAGCGCGCGCGCCGAGCACCGCGACCGCAACAGTCCGTTCAACACCAGCACCACCACTCCGCCCGGCGACCAGACCTATGTCGACTTCAGCAGCGATGCGGCCTTCAAGCTGCGCTACAAGGTCGACGACTTCACCCTGCGTACGGATCTCATCGCGAGCAGCGACGTGCAGTTCGGAAACGATCACCTGCTGCTCGAACAGGCCTTCATCGATTGGGCGGCGACCCCCAACCTGACGGTGCGCGCCGGGCGCTTCCAGAACACCTGGCTGGGCTGGGAGGGCTTCCACACCCCCGAACAGTTCCGCGTCAACCACAGCGCCGCCTGGGACTGGAACGTCACCAATCACGGCGGCGCCCCGGCGCGGCCATTCGTCTCCGACGGCGCGGGCGTGATCCTCGCCAACGTCGAGCGCACGCTCACCGCCGAGTTCTACGTGGTCAACGACGTGCTCGGCGACGCGCCCGGCCAGCAGGCCAGCGACAAGGCCGGTGGCGCGAGCTTCGCGTGGCGCGCGCAAGGTTTCGGGCGCGTGGAACTGGGCGTGGCCTACGACCGCAACGCCGTGATCACCCAGGGTGGCGGAGGCAGCGACGCCCTCGGCGCCGACTTCAACGTCGACGTGACCGCGCTGCGCGAATCCGG
Source organism: Planctomycetota bacterium (assembly GCA_013821615.1). Taxonomy (GTDB): domain Bacteria; phylum Planctomycetota; class UBA11346; order UBA11346; family UBA11346; genus BOG-1363. Next base: position 728 of record JACDGQ010000083.1, on the reverse strand, counting down.
CTGGTTCTTCGCCGCCGAGGTGCAGCTCCACCGCCACCCGCACCTGTTCTTCGACGGCGAACTCTACGGCAACGACCTGGTCGCCCTGGCCATGGCCAACTGGGACTTCAGCCCGGGCGTGGCCTCGGCGACGCTCATGCTCGACTACGTCGAACGCGGCTTCCACGCCCACGGCAACGAGCTGATGGAGTACTGCGTCGCGATCCTGACCAAGCCGCACAAGCAGGTGCGCCTGAACGGCGAGCTGTTCTACCGTGCCGAGACCGCGCACAACGCGGACAGCTATGGCGGGGCGGCGGTGATCCTGGTGGAATTGCCGTAGCCGGGAGAGGCGAGCCCCAGCTCGCCTTGCCTTCAGTGGCCTCCCGCGATCCGAATGCGCGTCATTCCCCCTCCCTCACGTTGGCAGCTCGCAGCGCGCGCTCCAGGCGAGCTGGGGCTCGCCTCTCCCCGGCGCCCGCTCAGGCACTGGTGATCGCGCGGAGTTCGCCACTCTCCAGATCGACGATCGCCATCCCCGCGACCGGCCCAGCGAGGTGCGGTGCGAGCAGGACCGCATAGCTGCGCAGTTGCTGTGCGGCCGCAGCGTCGTCGGCTGCACCGCCGCTCTTATAGTCGTAGATCCACCACGCCCCGGCCTCGTCCTGGACGAGCACATCGCAGACGCCGACCACCAGCGCACCATCCGCGCCGGGCAGCGCGCCGATGACCGGCTGCTCGCGCAGCAC
>JACDGQ010000082.1 GCA_013821615.1 Planctomycetota bacterium | reverse complement strand
CCGCCGCGCGCCAGCATCTGCCGTGGTCGCGTGGCCCGCTGACGCGCGCGCTGGCGGCGCTCATCACCTGGGCCGGCATCGCGGTGGGGCACGTGCCCCGCGACGTGCGCGAGCACCTGCGTTACCGCCCGTTCCGCGACTTCTGCAGCTTCAACGTCGCCGCGGAACGCACCGCCGCGTTGTGCTTCCAGCGCTTGGTGGAGCTGGTCCCGGGCTCTGCGACCGACCTGCTTCGCATCGCAGCGGACGAAGAACGGCACCGGCAGGTCTTCGCGCTGATCGCCGGCGCCCTCGCTGGGGACGACCGGCTGGCGCCCGAAATGGATGGCGCGCGCCTGGCGGCGGGCATCGGCGCGGTCGGAGCACACTTCCTGCCGCGGGCGCTGCGCAGTGGCGCGGTCGGCGGGCATCCGCTCGGCGCCGGCGGACCGGTGTGGGTGGAGGAGGACGCCGGATCCGCGCCGTGCGGCCGCGAGGCGCTGCTGGCGCGCATCCTGGAAGCGACCGGGTTTCCTGCGCGCCTCCACGCCCTGGCAGCGGCGGCGGGTCGGCCGCTGGCCACCCTGCGCGTGGCGATCAAGCCGTCGTTCATGCTCGGCTACCACCGCGGCGACCCGTCGCCGCTCACCGACCCCGCGCTGGTGCGGGCGCTGGTCGCCTGGTTGCGTGCGCAGGGCTGCGGGCCGCTCGTGGTGATCGAGGGACCGACCATCTACGACCATTTCTTCCAGCGGCGCAGCGTGCCCGAGGTGGCGGCCTATTTCGGCCTCGCCGCGCCGGAGATCGAGGTAGTCGACGCGGCGCAGGAGCAGGTCACCCACGATTACGGGCGCGGCCTGGGGCAGTGCTCGGTGGCGCGCAGCTGGCGCGATGCGGAGGTGCGCATCTCGTTCGGCAAAGTGCGCAGCCACCCCATCGACCAGGCGATGCTTTCGCTCGGCAACCTCGAGTGGCTGGGCGCGCGCTGCGACGAGCACCTCTTCCTCGAGCGCCAGGCGCAGCGCCAGACCGCGACCATGATGCTGATCGATGCGTTCCCGCCGCATCTCGCGCTGCTCGACGCCTACGCGGCGGTGCCGGACGGGGTGGTCGGGATGATGGGCACGCGGCGCGCCCATCATCCGCACCGGCTCTATGCGGGCTACGACGCCATCGCCGTGGACCTGGTCGCAGGCCGGCACCTGGGGCTCGCCCAGCCGCTGCGTTCCGCGCTCATGCGCGCCGCCAGCCACTGGTTCGGGCTGCCTGCGGAAGCGGTCGCGGTGATCGGTGTCGACCGGCCCATTGCGGGCTGGCGCGGGCCGCAGGCGGACGGCTGGTCGTCGCTGCTGAGCCTGGTCGCCCATCCCATGTACATGCTGGGCAGTATGCGCGGGGCGGTGTTCGTGCCGCAGATGGATGTACAGGCCTTCCCGCCGCGCCGCCCTCCGGGCTTCGGGCTGCGCCTGCGCCGGCGCCTGGTGCAACGCCTGCTCGGCCTCGACCTGGGGCTGGACGCGCCGCGAGCGACGGCGGCGCCGGCCGACGGTCGGAGCTAGCGTGGCCGCAGTGGTGGTGGTCGGTAGCGGCCTGGGCGGCCTGTGCGCGGCGCTGCGCCTGGCGCGTCAGGGCCATCGCGTCGAGGTGCTCGAGGCCCGGCAGGAATCTGGCGGCTTGGCCGCCAACGTGCAGCACGACGCGCTGCGCTTCGACGTGGGCCCGTACATCCTGCTCGACCGGCCCGGGTTGGAGTGGGCGTTCGCGCAGGTCGGCCTGCACTTGGCCGGACTGCTCGACCTGCGTCCGGTCGGGGAGGTCTATCAGACCACCGATGGCAGCGGACAGACCTTGCGTTTCCACGGCGATCTGGCGCGCACGGCCGCCGGGTTCGAAGACCGCTGGCCCGGCAGCGGCGCAACGTACTGCGCCTTTGTGGCGCGCATGACGCGCATCCATGAGCGCCTGCGGCCGCTGCTGCTGCTGCCACGGCCCGGCCTGCGCGCGCTGTGCGCCAGCGGTGGCTGGCGGCACGCGCGCTTCCTGAGCAGCAGCCTCGGACAGGTGCTCGCCGCGAGCGGCCTGCCGCAGCCGCTGCAGGAAGCCCTCGCGGTGTGGACCCACGTCGCCGGGCAGGACCCCGCCGCGGCCCCATCCCCCATGGCCTTCGTACCGGCGCTGATCCACGGCGCAGGCGCCTTCCATCCGGCCGAGGGCATGGGCGGGATCGCCGCCGCGCTGACCGGCGCCGCGATGGCGGCGGGGGTCGTCTTCCGCTACGGGGCGCAGGTCACCGCCATCCGCACCGCACGTGGCCGGGTGCGGGCGGTCGAGCTCGCCGATGGCTCGACCATCGCTACCGCCTTCGTCATCGCCAATGCCGCGGGCGTCGGCACCTACGCGCAGCTCGTCGACGAGGTCCCCGCCCGCGCGCTGCGCCGGCTCGCACGGCTGCCGCTGCAGTCGCCGGGCCTGTGCATCTACCTCGCCGTGCGCCGACCGCAGGCCGCGTCGTACCTGCGCTTCCATCTGCCCGGCGGCCGCGTCTGCCGCCTGGTGGTGATGCCGGCCGTCCTCGACCCGGTGGGCAGCTTGGCGGACTGGGTGCCGGCCCGGGTGATCGTCCCGCTGCGCCACGACTCGGCCCTGCTGGGCGACGTCGCGCGGCAGCGCGAGGTGGCAGCGCGGATCCTCGATGAACCGTGGTGGCGCGCGCAGGTCGGGGAGCACCGCGTGCTGGCGGTGCGCACGCCGGCCGCATGGAGCGCCGAGTTCCACCTTTACCGCGAGAGCATGAACCCGGTGATGACCGCAGCCTTCATGCGCGCCGGGCGGCTGCCCCATCGCAGCCCGTGGATCCGCGGGCTCTATCTGGCGGGCAGCGCCACCCATCCCGGTCAATGGCTGAGCTTCTGCGCGATCTCGGGGATCCATGCGGCGGACGCGCTCATGCGGGACCTGCGCTGATGCTGCCCACGACCAGCGCGGTGCTGCCCGGCGGCGCGCGGGTGCGCGTCTGCAGGCTTGGTCCGAGCCAAGGCGAGCCGCTCGTTTTGCTTCACGGCTATCCCGATACCCTGCAGATCTGGGGGCGGCTGGCGCCCCTGCTGGCGATCGGCCGGCCGGTCATCGCCTGCGACTGGCCGGGCATGGGCGCGAGCGATGCGTGGCCCGGCGGCACCACCCCGACGCACCAGGCCGAACGCCTGCGCCAGCTGCTCGACCACTGGGGCGTGCCGCGCGCCAGCGTGCTGGGCATGGACATGGGCGCGCAACCCGCGCTCGCCTTTGCGGCGCTCCATCCCGGGCGGGTGGGTCGGCTGGTGGTGATGAATTCGCTGGTGCTGTGGGATGAGGAGACGTCGTGGGAGATCCGCGTGCTCCGCCACTTCGGCTGGAACCGCTGGCTGTTGGCGCGCGCACCACGCCTGGTCTTCGCCCGGGCGCTGCGCACCTCGCTGCCGCGTGGTGAGGTGCTGCCGGCAGCCGTGCGCGACGACCTCTGGAGCTGCTTCCGCGATCCGGCGGTGCGCACCTTCATCGCGCGCCTCTGTGCCGGTTACCAGGGCACCTTGCCGGCGCTGCCCGCGTTGTACCGCGCGATCACCCGCCCGACCCTGATCCTGTGGGGCGACCGCGATCGCCACTTCCCACCGGCCCACGCCACGCGGCTGCACGCGCTCATTCCCGGATCACGGCTGCAGATCATTGCGGGCGGCGAACACTGGATGGCGTGGCATCTCGCTGAGGTGCTCGCTCAGGAGATCACGGCATTCCTGGATGCGCCCTGCGCAAGCTGAGGCGCTAGGAACTGTGAACCAGCCGTTTCGAAACGGGCATCGTCGAGGCGAAAACGGTTAGCGTGAATATCGGCTGCACGCCCCTCGCGTTTCGCCACTCGTAACGCGTACCGCCCGCCTAACGCGGAGCGCACGGCTTCACCATTCCCCGATCACCACCGTGCAGTCATCCTCCAAATGGAAGCTGCCATGGTGGTCGCAGGCCGCGCTGACCAGGTCGCCGACGCAGCGGTCGAGCGACTTGCTGGCGCCGGCGACCAGCAGGCGGGTGAGGCGCTCGACGCCGAACGCCAGGTCGCCGCGGGCGGCTTCGACCAGGCCGTCGGTGTAGATGCAGATGCGGTCGCCGCGCGCGAGGGTGATATGGCGGTCGGCGAGCTTGTTGGCGAACATGTCGTGCATGGCCATGCCGAGCATGCCCGGCACCGGGTCGAGCGCGACCAGCGAGCGGTCGTGCCCGCGCAGGACGTAGGCCGGTGGCTGGCCGAGGTTGCACCAGGTGACCTCGCCGCGCGGCGCGACCTGGACGACCATGGCGGTGAAGAACATGGTGCTCGGCATCTCGCCCTTGAACAGGTCGTCGAGCGCGAGCAGGAACGTGCGCGGGCCGAGGCCGAGCGGGTGCAGGGTCTTGCAGAAGGCCTTGAGCATGGCCAGCGCCAGCGCGCAGGGCAGACCCTTGCCGCACACGTCCGCCACCACCCAGGTCACGCCCATCGAGGACTCGTGGACGTCGTAGAAATCGCCGCCCAGCTCGATCGCGGGCTGGTGGTGCAGCGCCCAGCGCATCGGGCTGCGCAGGTTGGAGGGGGTCTTGGTGAGGATCTGCGCCTGCAGCCGGCGCGAGGCCAGGAAGTCGTGCTCGCCGAGCAGCTGCCGGGCCTCGAGGCGGCGGCGCACGTCGCGCGCGCACACCGGCTCCAGGGCGCGCACCAGGACCTCCAGCACCGGCAGGTGGCGGGCGTCGAGTGCGCCCGGCTCCTCGTGATTGTCGGCCAGCACCACCGCCACCGGCGTGATGCCGGCGTGGACGACCGCGCCGATCACGGCGCTGTCGGCATCCTCCTCGATGAGCAGCGCGCGGTGCCCACCTTCGAGCACGCGCCGCGCGTGGGCGGCGCCGAGGTGGCTGGTCGGGGTGCCCTGGCGGGAGCAGCTGAAGGACTCGGCCGGCCGGCCGTCGCTGTCGATCGTGACCAGGGTCAGGCGCGAGGCGGGTAGCGCGGCGAACAGCGCGGCGAGGGCGCGCGGCACCAGCTGCTCGTCCTCCTCGGCGAGCACGCGCTCCAGGGCGAGCATGCTCAGCAGCACGCCCTGGTAGAAGGCCGGGGTGCCGAGATCGGGCAGCGCGGCGGTGCGCTGCGCGATGACGGCGCGGCGCGCGCCGGAGTCGTCATCCTCGATGCCCTCGATGCGGAAGGCGCAGCCGCCGACCACCACCACGTCCCACAGCGCCAGGTCCGCACGGCCGGTGGCGCGGCCGTTGACGTAGACGCCATTGACCGCGCCGAGGGTGGCGAGCAGCAGGCGACCGCTCTCCAGGTCGAGGCGCGCGTGCACCGGGCTCAGATCGCTCTCGCGCAGGCAGATCTCGCACTCGGCGTCCCGCCCGATGCGCACCGGCCGGTCGGTGGCGACGCGGAAGGCGTGGCCCTTGAGGGCGCCGGACAGGAAGCGCAGGGAGGCGGCCATTCAGGGGGCCGGTGCCGGAAGGTGGCGACGGTTGGGAATGGCCGCCTGGGGTGGCGCGGCGCGCGCAGTGCGAGCCACCTGGTCGTGGGCGCGGCAATTACCAGGGACCACGTATGCAACGTGGGTCCGTGCAGACCGGAAGGCGGGGAAAACAGGGACGGATCGCGGCACGGGAAGCTCCGTAGAGTGGATGACCTGCGGCCTGACGGTTGTCAAGCGTTAGGGCCCGGCAGCGGGCTGCTTTCGCCGCCTTCTGCCGCCCTGGGCGCAGCCCGGGGCTATCGCCCTTGCGCCCCGGTCCTTCCCTCTAGCCTTGCGCGAGTTTTTGCCTTCCCGGCGGTGCCGGGGCTTCCGCTTCGGAGGCCTGCGGGCGAAGCCGGGTGGCCCCGGCGAGAGCCGCGGAAACCCTGGAAGACCCATGCCCAAGCGCACCGACCTCAAGAGCATCCTGATCATCGGCTCCGGCCCGATCGTGATCGGCCAAGCCTGCGAATTCGATTACTCCGGGACCCAGGCCTGCAAGGCCCTGCGCGAAGAGGGCTATCGCATCATCCTGGTGAACTCGAATCCGGCCACGATCATGACCGATCCGGAGATGGCCGACGCCACCTACATCGAGCCGATCACTCCCGAGTGCGTGCGCAAGATCATCGCCCGCGAGCGCCCCGACGCGGTGCTGCCGACCCTGGGCGGGCAGACCGCGCTCAACACCGCCATGGCGCTGTGGGAGGACGGCACCCTGCAGGAGTACAACTGCCAGATGATCGGCGCGACCCACGAGGTCATCAAGCGCGCCGAGAGCCGCGAGGAGTTCGCGGCGATCATCAAGCAGCTCGGCCTGGGCATGGCCAAGGCCTACAAGGCCACCACCTGGGAGGAGGCGCAGGACGCGGCGCGCAAACTCGGCCTGTGGCAGCCGGGCGGCCCGACCGCGGCGATGATCCGCCCGTCCTTCACCATGGGCGGTTCCGGCGGCGGCCTGGTCACCACCCCCGAGCAGTTCGAGACCATCGCCCAGCGCGGCCTGATGCTCTCGCGCACCAGCGAGCTCTCGATCGAGGAGTCGCTCTACGGCTGGAAGGAGTACGAGCTCGAGGTGATGCGCGACAAGAACGACAACGTCGTCATCATCTGCTCGATCGAGAACCTCGATCCGATGGGCATCCACACCGGCGATTCGATCACCGTGGCGCCCATCCAGACTCTCACCGACCGCGAGTACCAGCGCATGCGCGACGCGGCGCTGGCGATCATCCGCGCGGTCGGAGTCGAGACCGGCGGCAGCAACATCCAATTCGCCACCGACCCCAAGGACGGCCGCATGGTCGTCATCGAGATGAACCCGCGCGTGTCGCGCTCGTCGGCGCTGGCCTCGAAGGCCACCGGCTTCCCGATCGCGAAGATCGCGGCCAAGCTCGCCATCGGCTACACCCTCGACGAGCTGCGCAACGACATCACCCGCGAGACCCCGGCCTGCTTCGAGCCGACCATCGACTACGTGGTCACCAAGGTGCCGCGCTTCGCCTTCGAGAAGTTCCTCGAGGCCGACGACACCCTCGGCTACCAGATGAAGTCCGTGGGCGAGGTCATGGCCATCGGCCGCACGTTCCGCGAGTCCCTGCAGAAGGCGATGCGCGGGATGGAGATCGGCGTGCCCGGCTTCGGGCCGAAGAAGGACGACGACTTCGGCGACCCGGCGCGCAAGGCCGACTACCTCAAGCGCATCGAGCGCCCGACCTCGGGCAGGCTGCTCGAGATCCGCCACGCCTTCCAGGCCGGCGCCACCCTGGAGGAGATCCAGGCCGCGACCTCCATCGATCCGTGGTTCCTGCGCCACCTGCAGATCATCATCGCGCACGAGGCGGAGCTCAAGGCGACCACGCTGACCGCCATCGACACGGCCACGTTGTACGCCGCCAAGCGCGACGGTTTCAGCGACAAGCACCTCGCCATCCTGTGGCGCGTCAGCGAGGACGCGGTGCGCGCCAAGCGTTGGCAGGCCGGCCTGCACCCGGTCTATAAGCAGGTCGACACCTGCGCTGCCGAGTTCGCCGCCTACACGCCGTACTACTACTCGACCTACGAGGATGAGACCGAGGCGCCGGCGAGCGCGGCGCGCAAGATCATGATCCTGGGCGGTGGGCCCAACCGCATCGGCCAGGGCATCGAGTTCGACTACTGCTGCTGCCACGCCGCCTTCGCCCTGCGCGAGGCCGGCTACGAAGTGATCATGGTCAACTCGAACCCCGAGACCGTGTCCACCGACTACGACACCTCCAACCACCTGTTCTTCGAGCCGGTGACCACCGAGGACGTGCTCGAGATCAACCGCGTGATGAAGCCGATCGGCGTGATCGTGCAGTTCGGCGGGCAGACGCCGCTGAACATCAGCCAGGCGCTGGAGGCGGCGGGCGTGCCGATCATCGGCACCTCGCCCACCGACATCGACCGCGCCGGCGACCGCGAGCTGTTCAAGGACATCCTCGACAAGATCAACCTCAAGCAGCCGCAGAACGCCATCGCGCGCACCTACGACGAGGCCATGGCCGCGGCCAACCGCATCGGCCTGCCGCTGGTCATCCGCCCGAGCTTCGTGCTCGGCGGCCGCGGCATGGAGATCGTGCACAACCGCAGCGACCTGGCGCGTTCGATCAAGACCGCGATCGAAGCCAGCGCGCTGGCGCACAAGGCCAACGCGCCGATCCTGCTCGACAAGTACCTCGACAACGCGATCGAGGTCGACGTCGACGCGGTGTGCGACGGCGAGCAGGTGGTGGTGGGCGGCATCCTCGAGCACATCGAGGAGGCCGGCGTGCACTCCGGCGACGCCTCGTGCGTCATCCCCAGCTACTCGCTCTCCGACCGCTTCCTCAAGCAGATGAAGGAGATGACCGCGGCCCTGGCCAAGCACCTCAACGTGCGCGGCCTGATGAACGTGCAATTCGCCATCCGCAATGAGGAGGTCTACCTCATCGAGGTCAATCCGCGCGCCTCGCGCACCGTGCCCTTCGTCAGCAAGGCCACCGGCCTGCCGCTGGCGAAGATCGCGGCGCTGATCCAGGCGGGCTTCACGCTCAAGCAGCTCGGCGTCACCGAGCGCCCGGACCCCGACCACTTCTGCGTCAAGGAGTCGGTGCTGCCGTTCAACAAGTTCCCGGGCGTCGACACCGTGCTCGGCCCCGAGATGAAGTCGACCGGCGAGGTCATGGGCATCGCACCGACCTTCGGCGAGGCCTACTTCAAGGCCCAGCTCGGCGCCAACCAGCCGCTCAAGCTCAGCGGCAAAGTCTTCATCAGCGTGCGCGACAACGACAAGCGGCTGATGATCGCCCTGGCGCAGCAGATCCACGATCTCGGCTTCGAGCTCTACTCGACGCGCGGCACCGGCTCGGTGCTCGAGCGCAACGGCATCCCGGTCAGGCTGCTGAACAAGGTCAAGGACGGCGGCGACACCGTGCTCGGCCACCTCAAGGAGCTGGCCTTCCTGATCAACACCCCGAACAACCGCGGCGGGCGCAGCGACGAGGGCAGGATCCGCTCGGCCTGCGCGGTGTCGAACACCCCGTACTTCACCACCCTCAACAGCGCCGCCGCGCTGGTCTCGTCGCTCCGTCAAGTGAAGCGCGAGGACTGGCAGGTGCGCGCCCTCCAGGACATGCTGCCCGATCGCGGCGTGTGGCGCAGCGCCGCCGCCACGGCCGCGCAGAAGGCCTGAGCGGCGGCGGGCCGCCGGCATGGGCATTCTCGGTTTCCTGTTGATGCTGGTCGCGCCGCCCGTCCTGGCGGTGCTGCTGGCCTTCCTGCAGCTCGGCGTCTATCACGGGCTCGCCCGCCTTGGCGTGCTGCGGCGCGCGGCCATCCCGATGTTCCTGATCCTGTGGTTGCGCGGGATGATCGCCGTGGTCGCCTGCGCGGCGGTGATGGGCATCTGGCAGAACATCGCGGGCAACGGCAGCGGCAACGCGCACTGAGCGCCGGCCGCGTGACGGCTGCTGCCAAAGAGCGCAGCCG
>JACDGQ010000081.1 GCA_013821615.1 Planctomycetota bacterium | reverse complement strand
CAATTCACCTACCATGGTTCCCCGGTGCACCCGGGAATAGTCGAGTTATTCGAAAATTTTCCTGAGGATTCGAACGAGCCGCAGATATTGGCAGTGGATTTGTCCACCGCCCAAGGAAGCAACCGCTTCAACGATGACAGCTGCGTGAAGAACGAATCGGGCTGGATGCGGACGAAACGCAGCGATCCCGATGACCGGAACGTGTTCAGTTACCATTTCATCGGGAAGCTGCCTTCCGGAACGCTCGTTCTCCACACCTGCGAAGAAGGCGGAGGAAGCGGATCATTCGAAGCGGTGATGCTGCTCGCAGTCGACGCAGAGCCAGCCACCGCAGGCGATGGTCGCCAGCGCATCCGGCACGTGCTGCGGGTGCTGAGGACCGCGTCGCTCGGGGATCGCGCCGATGCGCGAATCCGGATCGAGGCATCGACCGTGCTGATAGACCGCGCCAAGGCGCATGACGTAGACTTGCGGACGCCCCTCACGCTCATCGATCCGCAGACCCATTGACGCACGACCCAGGCACATGGCGAAAAGCCCAAGTTCAATTGTGCAAGATGCCTCAGGCGAGGTGGGCCTCGCCTCTCCCGGCCGTCATCCGCGATGCGCACGCCTTGCAGCTGCAGCAGTCGCCACCGCCGGGAGAGGCGAGCCCCAACTCGCCTTGCCTGCCGCCTCACTATGTGCATCTCAGGACGGATTCATGAAGACGAAATGCTGGAGGACAGCCGTTTGCCGGTTCGGCAATACCGGCATTCCATAGCCCGTCTCGATCATATCATGGCACCATGAAGCATTTATTCTTAGGGCTGTTCGTGATCGTGGCCGCTTGCCCATCCTTGCCATGCCTGGCGGCGGAAAATGGACCCTACGTCGCCTTCGTGCTCAATGAGCACCTGGTCGGGGGCAATGGCACCAAGCTGCTGCTCATCACCCGGGAAGCGGATCTCGAACCTGTCGTGGTCTACATCCATTCGAGCCCCGACCGCGATGCGAAGACCTGGGAAGACCGGCGCTACGTCTCGACAGCGCTCAAGGAGCACGACGCAATCACGCTGCCAGGCGAGGACATCGAGATGAAGAGCACCCTCCTGCTCTTCAACGCCAACACCTTCCTGATCACCATGCGGCGGATAGCCTATGGTCCGGGTCTGATAATCTCGCGGGGCGAACCTCAGGAAGCGGGTGAGAGCTTCACGAGAGCGGAGCAGTTGACCTACAGGGTGGTGAGCGTGTCCGGTCCCAAGGGGCAGACGACCGCTGGGATCATCCGCGTGGGGTCGCTCGCGTGGATCCCGGCGGACATCCAACAATGGGAATCGCTGAGCGAGGAACGGCTCAAGGCCCTTGATGCCGCTGATAAGCGAAATGCGCCGATTCCGTGAAAACGATGGTCGCGCACTGTCTGTGGCGGGCGGGGGATGCGATGAAGCCCATGACCACATCAAAGCTGGAATGACCCTCATGATCCCTTTCCAAGCCACACCTGTCCTCCACGTCAAGAACCTCACGAAGTCATTGGTGTACTATACCGGGGTGCTCGGCTTCAAAGCGGTCTTCTCTTGGGGAACCCCGCCCTTCTATGCTGGCGTGAGGTACAAATCCGTGGTGATCCACCTCAATCAAGCCCCCGACGCCACGGACCGGCGTGGCAAGGGCGCGGTCTACATCTTCGTCAGCAGCGGTGTGGATCGGTACTATGGGAAAGTCGTCAAAGCAGGGGCCAAGATCATCGGCGCGCCACCACAGTGGTATGAATATGGGCTGAAGGATTTCAAATTGGCGGACCCGGACGGAAATTGGCTGTCGTTTGGGGAAGAGCGCCCAGCGTAAGCGGTTCTGTGCGGTCGGCAGGGCGGCGGCGCGACGGCGTAGTGCCTCTGACGGGCGGCGGATGCGGAAAATGGCAACCCACTGCGCCGGAATGCCGTCGCATGGCAGAGGACCTACGACCGCGTTCTGACTTACTTGATCTCGACCGGTCCAGGCACGTGGACTTGACCGGAGGCGGGATTGACGCCCGTCACATGTTGGACTTGCCCAGGCGGAAGGCCGCCATTGCCTCGTCCTGGGCCACATCCAGCTACGGCGATGACGCTGATCAGGAGCAACGACTTGGCGGTTATGGTCATGGTGATGATTCTTTTTGGCCGGGATCACACGCGAAGACATTTCGGGGCGCAGCCAAGTCGGGAAGTGAGCCACCTTGGCAACATTCCACATCTGTGGGAAACGCAGAACACGCATGAGGACAAAAGAAGAGGGATATGCACATATCTCCCTACTCGACCACCGCGTATGACTCGTCGGAGCAAGAAGTGCCCCACCCCGCTCGATCGCCAGCGCCCGTGGATCATAACGGTGGCCTGGAGCACCTCATGCGCGTATCACACCTCATCCCAGTCCTCATGTTCGGCCTCGCGTGGACTGGGATTCCGCTGACCGCGGCCGAGGTCCATGGCGCCACCAGCGAGGTGCTGCGGCTGTACGATATCAGCGATCTGACCGCGTTGGCGCGGGACTTCCCAGCACGCCCATTGTCGGACCGCATGCCGCCCGTTTCGGCGATCCCTGACCAGGCTGCGGCCGACCTGGCGCCGACCACCTCCGCGCTCCTTGATCGGTGGTTCACCCCTGCGGTGGCGGCTTTGCTGCGCAGCCACAGCGAGGTCCGCGGCGCAACGCTGCTGGTGACCGGGACGCCGACCATGCAGGCTCATGTCGAACGGGTGCTCGCCGTCGAACGTCAGCGGCATTCGGCGCAGGTCTCCATGCACGCCACCGTGTGCCTGATGGAGGCCGCGCACCGCCATCAGCACTACCCGCTGGCCACGCTGCGCTGGCGGGCGCTGGACGGACAGCCTGGACTCGCCGTCGCCGAGCTCACCGCGGCGGAACGCGCGCATCTGCTCGAGCAGTTCGCCCTCGACGGTGAGGCGCAGGTGGTTTTCCAGCCCACCATGACGACCTTCGCCGGACAACTCGCCAATGCCGCGCAATTCGCCCAACGCGCCTACCTCGCACCGATCTTCGCTGAGCACGGCGCGCAGACCCAGATCCAGGTGCTGACATATGGCCATACGCTCGAGGCGAGGGCGACCCCGACCGACGATCACGCCTTCGTCCATCTCCAAGTGACGCACACCTGCCTCGATCTGCTGGCGATGACGCGCGTCGCGATCCCCATCGTTCCGGTCGACCATGCAGAGGCGGTCGAGGTGCCCCAGACGGCGACCGCCAGTGAATACCTTGATCAGGCGGTCATCAGCGGCGGAACCCTGATCGTCGCGACCGGCGTCTATCATGATCAGCAGCACGGCTCGCGGGTCGGCTTCCTCCTCATCACCGCCGAGGTGGTAGAGCCCAGCGCCACACCGTAGACGATGTGGTGCGGGCATGGCTTCGCGAGTGTGAGCAGAAATGAGTGCTTATGTGGCGTCGGTAAACAGCTGCCATCGATCATGCCGGTCGCGAAAGGCGCCATTCCGCACAGGCCACCATCCAGCTCTGACAGGCGGCCGAGCCGTTGAAGGTGAAGCCCGTGACGGCGAAGGCCTTCCGGGCCTCCAAGCCGGTCTCTTGATACGCCGCGGAACGCAGCACAATCCCGCCACTGGGCCTGACGCATGAACGACCATATAATTGTCGGACTATTCCTTTCATGCTGGTTGCTGCTGCCCGGCACAGCCGTGGGCGAGGAGTACATCCAGGCTGGCGTCCCGAACGTCAGCCAGCGCGCCGGCATGAACAGCAATCTGTTCTGCGGTCCGGCAGCGGTGGTGAATACGCTCGCGTGGTTGAAGCAGGCCAGGGGCGTGAACGTGCTGAAGGGCATCCGCAACGAGGATCAATTGGTGTCCTTCGCCAATCGCCTCGGCTCCGACAAATACATGAAGACCGACAATCGCACGGGGACGTCGCTCGATGGGCTGGTTTTCGGCCTGTCAAAATATCTCGATGAGTGCGCTGTTCCCCATCAGATCGACGTGCGGCCGTGGGCCAGGGGACGGGCCGCCGCCGCCAACGTCATCACCTTCGAGTGGCTGAGTGCAGCGCTCAAAGCGGACAAGTGCGTCATCATCAACATCGGTTGGTACAGCACGGATGAGTCCCGGAAGTCGTATGCGCGCAATGGCGGGCACTTCCTCACCGGCACCGGATACCGGGTCGACGGCGAAAAACGCCAACTGATCTTCAATGATCCGCTGAAGACGGAGAAGGGCATCAGGAGCGAGATCGTCGCCGTCGACATGGATCCAGGCGTCATGGATGGTGATGCCAAGCCGGAAACCCAGCGCAGCACGCTGCTGCTCAAGGGGGTCGAATCCGACCTGGGGAAGCTCGCCATCATCGAATTTGCCGTGGTCTACACCGTCAAATAGTCTGGGCTCGCGTCGCACACGGCAGCCCAGGCTTCTGCATGTCCCCTGCGCATCACAACGGCGCGACCACCACTCCCTCGATGATCTGCTCCGGCTCCCGCTCCGCGAGCGCCTCGAGCGCGTACGGCATCGGCATCCGGTCGCAGAGGTGGTACAGCCGCGCAGGCGCATCCTGCGTCGTCATCGCCACGCGGCGCACACCGTCCCGGATCGCACAGACGCCCGCGAGCAGGAACGGCGATTTGTCAGGCGTGTTCACGAGATAGGCGGTCCGCTTCATCTTGGCGCCGTCCGACTCCTCATCGTACTCGACCCAGCCCGTCGACGGCATCCAGCAGCGCGCGCACGCCTTCCACGTGGTGTCCAACGCCTCGGAGCGCGCGTTCATCGTCAATCCGCCGCCGTGTCCCGGCGCTTTGGGAAATCCCCAGCGACCGGTCCCGAGGGCGAGCCGCCCGTCGTGCGGAAAGAGCAGCAGCACCTCATCGGTCAGGCGCTGATCCGCTTGGTGCGGCCGGTTGCGCGCTTCATCCAGGACCACGATGAGATCGCCGAGCATGGCCTCGATTCTCTGGATGGTCAGTTCGTTGTAATAGCGATTACACACGCCAAGCGCTTTCTGCAGGAGACGGATGGGCGAGCGCCCATGGCGGCACCACGCACCTTGGCGATGGAGCGACTCCAGATTCCTGATGGTTCGGACGAGTCCAGCCGTCGCTGGGCCGGCCATACGCAGGCACCTTCCACGTCCAGGCGGTCGCTGCCCGATGATGAAAAGACTACCGGCACACGGGTTAGGATGATCTACCCGCAAAGGCCCCGGCCGCGTGCCGGGACGCCGCTTGACCGGCGGTCGGCGGGCCTCAGATAGGGTCCGTATTGTCCCTATCCTCGAGCGGCACGGAAGCCGCGCCGTAGCCCCGGGCCCGTCCATGCGGGCCCGCTCACGCCTCCCCAATGTTCCGGCCCCGGCGGTCTCCATGCCCTCGCACGATCTGCTCGCCCGTCTCGCCCAGCGGCCGCCGGAGTCGGGACCGGAGGAGACTTCGCAGCAGCGTTCCCGCTCGGCGGCCATGCACCTCGGCAACGCCGTGCGCGAGGCGCTCGGTGAGCAGCCCCTGCCGCTGCTGGCGGTGCAGACCACGTTCTCGTTCCTGCGCGGCACGGTCAGCCCCGGCGAATGGGGCGGCGCCCTGGCCGGCCTCTGCCGCGCCCGCGAGATCGTACCGGCCGAGCGGCGCGGCGGGAACCACCCGGCGAGCCTGCTGGCCGTCAGCGTGGCGCTGCAGGCGGGCGCCTTCACGCGCGCGACGCAGGCCCCTCCACCCGTGCCCGTCTATGTGGCCGAGCCCGACGACGGCGACGACGGGACCCGTCCCTGGGCGGCGCTGGCGGACCTCGGCGATCTCGCCGGGCTGCCGGCCGCCATCGAGCAATGGGGCCGGCGCGTCGCCGTCGGCGCCACCCTGCCGGTGCATGAGCATGCGGGTCCGGCGGACCTGGTGCTGTGCCTGGCGCCGGATGCGGCGGCCTACCGCGCGCTGTGCCGCCTGCTGTCCTGGCGCAACGAGGAGGAGCAAGGCTGGCACGCATGGCTGGACGGCGAAACCCATGATGCGCCCGCGCTGGACGGGCTGGTAGTGCTGGCGTCGACGATGCCCTGGGCCGACCGCTTCGCCTGGCACGGCGCCGAGGTCTTCGGCTGGCTGACGGGCCACCGGCAGGCACCCCTGCCAGCGCAGCTCGCGCCCGTGGTCACGCCCCTGCTGACCGCGCTCAGCCCGGGCCATGAGCGCCGCCGCCACCTGCAGGCGCTCATCCAGGACCGCAGCGGGATCCGCATGCACGTCGATTCGGCGCGCGTCGGCCGCCGCACGCTGCACCTCACCGATCTGCCCGACCTGCTGGAGACCTTGCGGGATCACGACGAGGCGATCGCGCGCGGCCGCGCCCTGCTGCAGCGCTGCGCGTACACGCCGGGCGCACCGCTCGCGAATGGCCACACGCCCTGGCAATTGCCGCCCGCGCTGGTCGAGGATCCCGACGCCGAGCTGCGCAGGCGCTGCGCCGAGGGCGTGCGTCAGCGCTACGGCGGCGCCGAATCGCCCAAGGTCCGCGACCGGCTGCAGTACGAACTCGGCATCTTCACCAAGAAGGGCTTCGCCCCCTACGTCCTCGCGGTGTGGCACCTCACGCGCTTCCGGCAGACCTGCGGGCGCGGCTCAGCGGCCTCCAGCCTGGTCTGCTACGTGCTGGGCATCACCAACGTCGATCCGCTCAAGCACCAGCTGGTCTTCGAACGCTTCCTGAGCGAGGAGCGCTTCGATCCGCCCGACATCGACGTCGATTTCGCGCACGACGAGCGCGACGCCGTCCTGCAGGAGACCATCGACACGTTCGGGCGCGAGCACGTGGCCCTGGTGAGCACGCACCAGACGCTGCAGCACCAGGGCGCGTGGCGCGAGGCGGGCCGCGTGCTGGGCAAGGAGCGTTCCGCGATCACCGACGCCCAGCGCGGCCTGGCCCTGCAGCGTACTTTTTCCGTCGGTGAGGGCCCCGACGCCGGCTGGGACGAGGTGCGCAGCGCCGCGCAGGACCTGGTCGGGGCGGTGCGCAACTTCGGCGTCCACTGCGGCGGGATCGTCATCACCCGGGATCCCATCCGCGAGATGGTGCCGATCCACCCCGCGGCCAAGCAGCTGCAGGGGCTGCCGGCGCCGGCCATCGCCTGGGAGAAGGACGGCGCCGAACTCCTCGGCCTGGTCAAGATCGACTTCCTGGGCAACCGCTCCCTGGGCGTGGTGCGCGACGTCCTCGCCGACCTGCGCGAGGATGGCATCAGCATCGATGCGTGGAAATGGCAGCCGGAGGAGGACCACCTCGCGCGCCAGCTGGTCAGCCGCGGGCGCACCATCGGCTGCTTCTACATCGAGAGCCCGGCGATGCGCCTGCTCAACGCCAAGGCCGGCGAGACCGACTTCGAGCGCCTGACGCTGCACTCGTCGATCATCCGCCCCGCCGCGAATGCATGGATCAACACCTACCTCGAGCGCTTCGCGGAGTTCCGCCGCACGGGCCGGCAGCGCGACGAGTGGTACCCGCATCCCGCCCTGCGCGCGCTGCTGTCGGAGTCGTTCGGCGTGCTGTCCTACCAGGAAGACCTGATGCTGATCTCCCGCGACCTCGCCGGCTTCGGCATCAAGCAGCAGAACAGCCTGCGCAAGGCACTGGGGCGCAGCGACACGCCCCAGCGCCTGGCGGGCCTGGCGGGCGGCTTCTTCTCCGGCTGCGCCGAGCGCGGCGTGACCGCCGCGGTCAGCGATCTGGTCTGGACGATGATCGTGTCCTTCGCCGGCTATTCCTTCACCAAGGCGCACTCGGCGAGCTACGTGAAGGTCTCGTTCCAGGCGGCCTGCCTGAAGGTCCACAACCCGGCCCACTTCATGGCCCGCGTCATCTGCAACGGCGGCGGCTTCTACGGCCCGTGCGCCTACGTCGAAGAGGCGCGCCGCTGGAAGGTCGAGATCCAGCCGCCCTGCGTGCGGTGCGGAACGTGGGAGACGAAGCGCACCACGCATCATTCCTTCCGCCTGGGCTTCCAGCTCGTGCACGGCCTGCGCCAGGGCACCGTGGCGCGCATCCTCGGCGAGCGCGAGCGCGCCCCGTTCATCGGCGTCTGCGACTTCTGGCGGCGGAGCCGGGCCTCCGCGAGCGAGATGCACGCGCTGCTCTGGGCGGGCGCCTTCGACGATCTGCTCGCCACCCACGCGCCGGCCGGACGCTTCTGGCTGGTCGAACAGGCCGTGCAGCAGTCGCGCGGCCAGGCCGATGCGGAGCCGGATCAGCTGGAATTCGATTTCGCGGCCGACCTCCGTGCGGATCCGCTCCCCTCGCGCGAGCTCGCGGCCATGCCGCAGCGCACGCTGGACCACCACGCCTGGCAGGCCTTGGGGATCCTGCCGCGCGCGCATCCGTTCGCACTCTGGGACCTGCCCAAGAAACGGCGCTGGCACTGCCACGATGTCCGCCCGGACATGCAGCGGCGCAAGCTCACGCTGCTGGTCTGGGTGATCACCGCGAAGCAGGTCCTGTCGACGCAGATGCGCGGTCGTGACGGCAAGCCGCTGGACCAGCCGTCGGTCCGGCCGATGTCGTTCGTCACCCTCGAGGACGAATGCGGCATCGCAGAATCCGTGTGGTTCCCCGAAGTCTACCACGCCTGCGGCGCGGCCATCGAAGCGGGCAGGCCATTCTGGGCGACGGGGATCGTGATGGTGGAGTTCGGGGTGGCGACGTTGCAGGTGGTGGGGGTGGAGGAGATCCCGGAGTGAGTCATCAGACCGAGCAGGGAGGGGCTTCCGGATCCTCCGCGCGCCCCGTCGTTGACGCGCGGACGCCTCTCGTTCAGATCGCACTCGCCCTCCATGCCCAGATGGCCCAGGAGCCAGACCCGAATGGCCGATGCAGCGCTGTCGATCTCATGCGGCAAGCACGGCAGCCGCGTGGCCGCCGTGGTCTGCTGCCACCATCTGGCGAATGCAGGCAGACCCGCTGGATTCGTGGAAAACAGCGAAGACCCGTCAGATCTGCAGGCCTGGTGCGATACCTGCGAGCAAGTGTACCTGGCTCAGGGCGGAAAGACCGAGGAGTTCAGGAAATTCAACAACATGACGATCGTCTGCGACCTCTGCTACATCGCCCTGAAGAGTCATCATTCCCTGCGCTGATCACCAATCACGAAGACGAGGCATCATGATCACACGGCTGTCTACCCAGAGCGCCAACGGCGCGGCCAGAGAAGCAGCCCAGGGCGAAACCCAACCCATTATCCACAACTCGACGTCATACGCGGCGCTGGTGGGAGTCTGAGCCCGCGGAGCGGGCGGAATCACCTAGCCCAGGGCTCACGCCCTACCCATTACCCACAAGTCCTGGGTTCGGGCTGTCCTGAGCGCTGCAAGCGCGCACTCAATGAGAGCCCAGGGCAACGCCCTACTCATTACCCACATTTATTTCCTCCGTTTTCTTAGCGCATCGATCTCAGCCTGAGCAGCCAAGGCTTCGGCGAAATTCCGGACCTTGTCGAGTCCCGTCCAGAATGTC
>JACDGQ010000832.1 GCA_013821615.1 Planctomycetota bacterium | reverse complement strand
GTGCGCGGCGGCAGGCCGGCAGCGGCCAACGGTTCGGCGGCGGCGGGAAGGTCCACGTTGGCCGGCACGGCGGCGACCGGCTCCTCCGCGGCCTGGGCGACGCCGGCCCCCTGCAGCGAGCGCTTCTGGTTGCGGATGCGCTCGATCAGTGCCAGCGCGTCGGGCGGGGTGGCCTGCTCGTCCTCGGCGATGCGCTTGGTGATCTCGTGGATCGAAGTGGTGGCGCGGCTCTTGAGCACCGGCGCGGCCGGGCCGGGCACGAAGGGCGGCTTGACCCGGCCCGGGCGCTCGGGCATTTCCAGCGGCGGCGCCTGCTTCCACGACTGCACCGCCGCGACGGTGCGGCTGAACAGGCGGCGCAGGCCGAGATCCATGAGCATCAGCGCGAGCGCGGCCAGGGCGAGGAGCACGCCGGCCGCTCCCCACACGTCGAGATTCTCGACCAGCACCCCGGCCGGCGAATGGGGTTGGCCGTCGGCACCCGCCGGGGCGCACAGGAAGCGCCCGAGGCTGCCGCCCAGGCCACCGAACGGGTACTGGTCCCAGTGGATCAGCAGGCCGGCGGCGTCCTGGCGCAGTGGCAGCAGGTGGACCAGGCCGCACAGCGCCGGGACGAGCAGAGCGGCCCCGGTCAGCCGGCGGCCGAGATTGGCGAGTTCGTGATCGCGCAGGATGGCGGTGGCGTAGCCGATCAGCAGCAGCGGCACGAAGAAGGCGACCACGCCCCACAGGCGGATGAAGCCGTGGGCGACCACGGCCCCGCCGATCCCCATCAGGTTCTTGCTGGTCGGGCCGGAACCGGTCACCTGCCCGGGCATGTAGCTGACCAGGGCCAGCAGCAGGAAACCCGCCATCACCAGCAGCCCGCTCGCAACCACCACCCGCATCGGGCCTCGCATGTCCATGTCGCGCACCTGTGGGTGGGATGCTAAGGACGGAACACGGGGAGGAAAGGAGGGGAGAAGGGGAGGCAAGAGGGTGGGAAGGGCGAAGAAGAGAAAGATGACTGATGACGCTCCAACCCTTTTACGCGTCAGCCTGATCCATCATGTCCTCCCTCCGGTCATGCCCTCCGGCTGGTCCGTCCGGCTAGTGCCAATTCCCTCAACCCTTCTCCCCTCCCACCCTCTTGCCTCCCCTTCTCCCCTTCCCTGCCCCCTTCCCAACTGCCCGCTTGCCAACCCTCCCCACGGCCATACCCTTTCGCCCCTCAACCAACGGCGTCAACGACAGAGGTGATGTATGGCTCATAAGATGGGAACGGGCTCGACCCAGAACGGTCGCGACTCGAATGCGCAGCGGCGCGGGATCAAGTGCTATGGCGGCCAGACCGTCAAGTCCGGCAGCATCATCGTCCGCCAGTGCGGCAGCCGCTTCAAGCCCGGCTTCGGCGTGGGCCTGGGCAAGGACTTCACCATCTATGCCGTGCAGCCCGGCATCGTGAAGTTCCGCAACCGCTTCGTCGACGTCATCGCCCTCGCGCCCGCGGCCGAATAAGTCGACCGCCGCCGCCAGGCGCAAGATCGCTGCTCCCGCCAGGCGCGGGATGCGGATGTTCTGCGACTCCTCACCGACACCGTCGTGGCCATGCCGCGACGGTGTCGGCGTTTGCACCCCCGGATTTCCTTGAGTAGCGGACCGCAGGCGGATCATGAGGGAATGGAAGTCCACGCACTCCGCCTCATCCAGCCGAATGGCGTCACCAGCCTGGTGACCGTACGCATCGCCGAACCGCGCCCGCACGACGGCGTCAGCATCTGCGACGTGCAGCTCGCCGGGCTGCGCCCGCACCCCGCCCTGATCCGCGGTTCCTCGCCGCAGGCCGCGCGCATCCGCGCCCGCGCGTGGTGCGAGCAGGCGCTGCGCGACGAGCAGCAGCGCGGCGCGCGCCTCGTCCAGGCCCTCGTCCACCGTCCGGCGCACGGTGCCGTGGTCCTCGAACGCTTTCAGCGTTTCGAGCGGCAGCGTATTGACGGTGTCGCGGCCGATGAGCTCCTCAAC
>JACDGQ010000080.1 GCA_013821615.1 Planctomycetota bacterium | reverse complement strand
CCTCACGCCCGCACCCGCGGCGACGCCGCGCATCAACGGGCCGAGCGTGTTCGGCGCGCGGCCGGGTTCGCCCTTCCTCTACACCGTGCCGGCGACCGGTGAACAGCCGCTGACCTTCGCGGTCGAGCATTTGCCGGATGGCCTGGCCCTGGACGCGGCGACCGGGCGCATCACCGGCAGCCTGGCCGCGACCGGCGAATACGCGGTGGTGCTCAAGGCGAGCAACGCCAAGGGGGCGGTCACCCGACCCTTCCGCATCGTCATCGGCGACAAGATCGCGCTGACCCCGGCCATGGGCTGGAACAGCTGGAACTGCTGGGCCGAGGCGGTCGACCAGGAGAAGGTCCTGAAGTCCGCGCACGCCATCGTCAGCAGCGGCCTGGCGGCGCACGGCTGGACCTACGTCAACATCGACGACACCTGGCAGGGGCCGCGCGGCGGCGAGTTCCACGGCATCCAGGGGAATGCCAAGTTCCCGGACATGAAAGGGCTATGCGCGCAGATCCATGCGCTGGGCCTGAAGGCCGGCATCTATTCCACGCCGTGGGTGACGTCCTACGCGATGTTCACCGGCGGCGGCAGCGACGACGCCCAGGGCGCCTGGACGAAGGAGCTGGCCAACGACAAATCCTGGAAGCACGGCGCGCACTCCTTCGCCTACGCGGACGCGAAGCAGTGGGGGGCGTGGGGTTTCGACTACCTCAAGTACGACTGGAACCCCAACGACGTCGCGCACACCGAGGAGATGAGCCTGGCGCTGCGCGCCAGCGGCCGCGACATGGTCTACAGCCTGTCGAACTCGGCCCCCATCGAACACGCCGCCGACTTTGCGCGCCTGGCCAACAGCTGGCGCACCACCGGCGACATCTGGGACCGCTGGGAAGTCAACGACAACGACTGGCGCTACAGCATTTCGGAGATCGGCTTCGCCCAGGAGGCGTGGCTGCCCTTCGCGGCACCCGGCCACTGGAACGACTGCGACATGCTGGTGGTCGGCTGGGTGGGCTGGGGCCCAAGCCTGCATCGCACGCAGCTGAGCGCGGATGAGCAGTACACGCACATCAGCCTGTGGTGCATGCTCTCCGCACCGCTGCTGATCGGCTGCGATCTCGACCGCCTCGACCCGTTCACCGTCGGCCTGCTCAGCAATGACGAGGTCCTGGCCATCGACCAGGACGCGCTCGGCAAGCAGGCGGTGCGCGCCGCGACTATCGGCGCGGTCGATGTCTTCGCCAAGGACCTGGAGGACGGCGGCAAGGCGCTCGGCTTCTTCAATCGCGGCGGCGTGGCGGAGACCCACGAGTTCACCAAGCTCGGCAAGATCGGTCTGCCCGGAAAGCAGCACGTGCGTGATCTGTGGCGACAGCAGGATCTGCCCGACGCGGAGAAGAAGCTCACCATCACCGTGCCGGCGCACGGCGTGGTGCTGCTCAAATTCACCGCGGCGAAGTAGCCGCGCGTCGTCACCAGTTCGTCGGCTCGGTGCGCAAGCGCTGGGTCCACAGGATCGATCCGCCCTGATTGTTGGCATGGGACGAGGTGCGGTATTCGGTGACGCCCTGGGTGTGCGAGGCGTTCGGCGGCCAGATCGCGTAGTGGTCCTGGTCGCGTCCGACCGAGTGGTAGAGCATGTGGTAGTCCATCGACGCGCAGGCCGCATTCCATTCGACGCGGTAGAAGAGCCGCACCTCGGCGGCATCGATGGCGCGGAAGGTCTCGTAGTCGTCGCCGAACTGGGCGCGATCCGCGGCGGTCATGCCGGTGAGCGGAGCGCCGCTGTTCCAATCCTGGAGGCGGAAGCCCATGGTGCCACCGCCGCCGCAGGTGACGACGAAGGTCGCCGGTCCGTCGCGGAAGAGCCGGAACCAGGACATGCCAAGCGAATTGCCGCGCGGGCGTTTGTCGCCGGCCAGGAAGGCATCCCAGTTGATGCGGGTGACGCCGTTCTCGGTGACCGACAGCGTGGGTGAGACCGAGCTGCCGAGATCCGTGCTCGTCCAGCCGTTGGCAACCACCGGCTGGGGATCGGGATTGGTCAGCAGCGGCATCCCGAAAAGCGCATCGCCGGTCGCTACCGGATTCGGTGAGATCGGCGTACGGATGGGGTTGTAGGCGACGGTCAGCTGGGTTGCGCAGGGCGGGCGCTCCATCACGTACATCGGGAAGCGCTTGGCCGTGCCGCGCGGGAAGCGGCTCTCGTCGTCCAGGCCATCGGCGAGGAATTTCGGCCCGAGCTTGCCGTCGCGCACGTCGATCCAGCCGAAGGTCTCCTCGTGGGGGCTGGTGCCGGTCGTAGGCGTGGTCTCCCAGCCGATGCGCGAGGCCTCCTGCAGCCAATTGCAGGCGGCGAGCAGCATGATGCGCGCCTGGGACTCGCGCATCACCGCTTTCATCTCCTCGGCGTCGCTGCGCATGTGCGCGAGGAAGGCGGCCGCCAGGGTCACCAGCAACGCCGAGATGCCGGCGATCAGAATCAGGATGGTGCCCTGGCGGAGCGGGCCCGCGCGGCGGTCGGAAGGGGTGGTCGTCGGCATGGTCATGGTCCCCGCGAATCGAGGTTCAGGGGGATGGTGAAGGTTCCCGTCGGCTTCGCCGGGACGGATGCGGCGTTGTCCCAGGCGGCCCAGCCGGTGGTCGGTTGGCGCTGCTGGCGGGCGCCGCGCAGGCTGGTGCCGAAGCCGGCGAAGGACAGCTCGATGACCTCACCGGTGACCGGGCTCTGCCAGCGCACCTTGCACAACGCGACGTGTCGGGCGTTCTTGATGAAGCGCGCGATCGACACCGCGACCCGCGGCCAGGTGGTGGGCCGCGCCTGCAGCAGGACGGCGGGGACGACCGTCTTGACGTCGAACTCTTGCATCGCCCCGGCATTGTTCCCGTACCCGACGTCGTAGTAGCGCCGCAAGTCGCCGAGCAGGTCCGGGGTGGCGCTGTATGCCGGGTTCGGGATGCAGTAGGAGGTCATGTAGGTGGAGCGGTACTTGCCGCGCGTGGTCTGCTGCCCGCCATCGCCGTTCTCGAAGCTGCCCCCGGGCAGCGTGCACCAGGAGGGGATCCCGCCCATGTCCGTCGAAGTCCAGTAGGCGCCGCCGGTCCTGGCTGGGGAGTAGAGCGAGTAGACCGCGTTCGCCGGCAGGTATTCGCAGAGGCCCATGAAGCCGAGGGAGTTGATCAGCGCGGCCACGGTGCGGTCGCGCCAGTGGTGCGGGATGACCGCGACCGGTCCGTAGGTCTTGGTATTGATGGCCGTGAAATCCCCGGTCCCCAGGCTGTCGGCGGTGTTGGTGAAGAGGGCATAGCGTCCGCCGCGCAGGTCGAGCTCGCCGCCCGTGCACTTCTGCGCCATGTCGCCCTGGAACCAGCCGCGCGGGTTGTCCGCGGACCAGGCGCGGTCCTGGGGATCCCAGCCCAGGCTGGACTCGCTCTTGCTGTCGGTGTCGGGATCGGGGCCGGCCCAAGTGTCCTTGAACGGCGTGAACGGCATGCCGATGACCGCGCCGCCCTGGTTGTTGGTGCCGCGCTGACGCAGGGCCATGCCGACCGGGCCGCCGTCGGGGTCGTCGATGTCCGTCCAGAAATCGAGCTGCTCGTGCGCGGTCTGGAAACCGGCGCGCAGCATGGCGTTCTCGAGCGACATGCGGCTGGCGACGGTCGCCGCCTGCGAGGCGACGCGGAAGCCTGATGCGGCGGTGAAGATGAGCACCAGCCCGAGGGCGAGCGCGATCATCGCCTCGATCAGGGTGAAGGCGGCGCGATGGTGGCGCATGGCGAAGCTCCTCAGCGCACGATCGCGGTCAGGCGCGGATCGTAGTAGTTGAAGCGCCCCACCGGGATGGCGCGCAGACGCACCGACCGCGGCACCGGGCCGCGGTCGAGGACCTTGTTGAAGTTGCGGTCGCCGCCGTACAGACCGCTGAACACGCTTTTGGCGTTGGCCGACGAGCCCTGGTCAGGCGGGTAGGAGTTCGACATGTTGTTGAGCAGCTCGTCGGCCAGCACGCTGGCGCCGGTCTCCTTCTGCGGGGCGGCGGCGTTGCTGAACGACAGCACCTTTTCCGGGTTGCGGAAAGCGTAGATCTGCTCGTCGCGGAATTCGGTATTGAGGCGGGCATTGATGTCCTCGCCGTCGACCGGGGCGCGAAATGGATACTTGCTGGCATCCACCGGGGCGCTGGGCGCGGTCTCGCAATCCTCGTAGGACTGCCAGTCGACCGCCCAGAACACGATCTGCCGGCAGCGCTCCGCCGCGTCGAACGCACGGGTCAGGGTGACGTGGCTGCGATCGCCCCAGAAGCCGGCATCGCCTGGGCTTCCGGGGGCGGGCAGGGGATGGTCCGGATACTGGTAGCTGACCCCGGGGTTCTGCACGGGCTGGGCGCCGAGCGGCCGCCACTGCGCGGCGTCGATGGAGCTGGCGGCCACGCTGCCGGAGAAGATCTTGCCGGTCAGCGGCGGTGAGAACATGTCGTACTCGATCAACGGGTAATCGGTCATGATGGTGCGCTGCAGCGGGCGCGGGCAGCCCCAGTCGTAGGGGAAGCTCGCGGCGAAGGTCATGGCCAGGCGCAGGCAGCGCTCGTGGTAGTAGACGATGAGATCGTTGGTCAGGGTCAGTGCCGGCGAGCCACTGAGCGCGGGGATGGCGAGTCCCGCGCCGCTGAGCTCGCTCAAGGTGTGCCAGCGCGTCATGCAGGTCGCGGCGTGGCTGAGGAAGCGCATCGCCTGGACCTGCTTCCACAGCAGCGAGGTCACCGCCGGGGCGGCGCCGACCGGGTTGGTGCCGGGGATGAAGATCTCGGTGTCGTAGGGGAAGGTGGCCGGACTCGGCGGCGAGATGAACCCGCTCAGCTGGGTGGTGTCGGTGATCTTCTGCGCGCAGTACAGCAGCGCCGCCTGCAGGTAGGCGGTGGCCAGAGCCTCGGTGACCGTGGCCTTGGGCGTGGTGTAATAGGCGACGTAGGCGTCGAAGACGCCCTTGATCTGGGGGTCTGCGCCGGGCAGCGGCGTGCCATTGGGGGTGTTCGCTTCCCAGCAGATGATCCTGGTCGCGGCGTTCTCGTCGAAGCCCGGGGTATTCGCCGTGGTGACGGTGCCGCCACCGGCGATGAACGAATCCGGCTTGTGCGGGCCATAGCTGGGCGGCGACGGGTAGGGGACGATGTAGGGCCAGCTCTTCTGCGGCAGCAGGCCGATGGCGTTGCTCTGCGCGTAGCCGGTCACGGCGAAGACCAGGCGCTGCGCCTCGTTGGGCGGAGCAGCGGACATCGCCTGTTCTTCGAGGTTGGAGGTCGCCATCGGCTGCGAGTAGTAGAGGTAGCCGCCCTCGGCGAGGATGCGCTGGATCTCGTCGCCGTCGGAATCGATGCGCCGCGCGATCTCGACGGGCAGGGGCAGCATGCCGAAGCGGTGCGATGCGAGGCGCGATTCGAGGTCCCACGCCAGGCTGCGCCGGCCGACGGGCACGTCCCAGGCATCGTAGGCTTCGACGTCGATGGCCGGGTTGGCGTTGTGGGTGGTGCTGAAGCACTCGACCATCTCCTCCGCCTTGGCCGCGGCGTAGAGCTGGAAGCGCGCCAGCTGCTGCGCCCTGATGCCCATCGGGAAGAGCATGATCACGCTGACCACGCCGAAGGCGAGCAGGCCGAGCGAGATCGCCACCTCGAAAAGCGTGAAGCCGCGGCGCGGGCTGGACTGGGTATCGATCATCGGCGCGGTTCCAAATGGGAGGCGGGGCGGAACGGTTGGAAGGCGTGACTGGGAGTGCGAGCCACCAGTGCGCAGCTGAAATTTGGTCTGCTTCGGTCCGGTTAAACTTTGCAGGTGCGCTAGCGCTTCCAGACGCAGGAATGGACGTGCCCGGCAGCGTCACCCGGACAGTGTAGCTGCGCTCACCTGCCGGCTTCGACGAACAGGTGGCGCTCGGGAATGATTTCGTGCGGCTGGCTCCTGCTTGACCAGCGCAGGTTGACCTGCGACTGATTGGGATCCTGATAGAATTCCATGACGATCGGCACCCGCCGTCCGGCTGTCAGATGCGCCTCGCCGCTGAAGGTCTCGATCTTGTGGAGGTCCCAGCGGTCGATCACCAGCCTGCCGTCGATGTACAGGCGCACGCCATCGTCCATGGTCGAGGTGAAGGTGTAGTCCTCGTCGTAATCGGCCTGGATGAAGCCGGACCAGCGGATGGAAAAGGTCTCGGGTGAGATTTCCGGACCTGGCGTGCCGGTTCCCCAGTTGAAGTCGATCACCGGATCGATCCGGCTGAAGCGCAAGGAGGTGAAGTCGAGGTTGTCGAAGTAGTCTCCACGCAGGCCATGGCGATCCGCACCGGTTCCGCCCAGCGACGCGACCAGCGTGCCGCTGCGTGCGGTGTCGGCGCTCTGCCCGGCGGCGACCAGCGTGCCGCCCTTGTTGCCCGCGCCAGTCATGCGCACGCTGCCGTGCGTGACCTCGAGGCGCGACGAACCGCTCGCGGCGCTGAGGTGGAAGCGGGTGCCGACGACCTCGAGCGCCGCGGTCGCGGTGCGCACCTGCATCGGGTGCTGCGGGCGCTGCGTCGTGACGTCCGCATCGAGCACGCCGACGTCGAGGATCAGCGCGATGTCCGACCCCGTCGCGGACGACGGGATGGTGACGTGCGACGCGCGGCCGACGACCACTCGCGTGCCATCGGCGTAGGCGAGGGTGGCATTGCCGGAGAGGCCGACGGTGAGGCGATCGCCCGGCAGCAGCGCGCGCCGCGAGACGTCCTCGCCGGTGGCCGGCGCGACGGCGAAATCCTGCCAGTCGCCGACCAGCGTCGGCAGGCCGGGCGCGGCGGGCGTGCCCGGGACGGGGGCCGGTGGCGCCATCACGAGCGGCACTGGGTTCGGCGCGGAAGGTTGCGGTACGAGAAGGAATGCGCCGATCAGCGCGGCCGCAACGCCGGCCGCGATCAGGGCGGGCCAGTGCGCCGCACGCAGCCTGGGCTGGTAGACTGCGCCGATGCGCCGCAAGCGGGTGGTGGAATGAGCCTGCCGCGGCGGATCTTCGCCCGCTGCGATGCCGGACTTGAGCAGCTCGGCGAGTTCACCGTGCTGGCGTGCGAGGCGCAGGAATGCGACGCGTGCGTCGGCATCGCCGACCAGGATGTGCTCCAGGCGCTGGCGCTGCTCCGCATCGGCGAGGCCGTCGAGGTGGAGCAGCGCGAGGACCTCGAGGTCGTCCTCGGGGCCGGTATCGACATCATTCGCCACGGCCGTCTCCTTGGCGCTGGAGTTCGCCGCGCACGCATTCGCCGAGGGCGCGGTGGATGCGACTGATCGCCACGTAGATGGTGTTGAGCGGCTTGCCGAGCAGTTCGGCGATGCGCGCACCCGGCAGGTTCTCGAAGTAGCGCATCTCGACCAGGCGACGTGCGCGCGGGGTGATGCGCGTCAGGCACGAGCGCAGCGCCGCCATGCGCTCCTGGTCGGCGAGGGCGGCGGGATCCTCGTCGAGGGCGCTCCAGCTGGTGTCGAGCAGATCGACGATGTCGCCGCGGAGCATGATCGGCCCGGCACGGCGGCGCGCCACCGCCTTGAGCGCCTGGAAGCGCGCGATGGTGCGCGCCCAGGGCTTGAATCCCTCGCTGCTGGTGAGTTGCGCGTGTTTGTCCAGGACGACGATCGAGACTTCCTGGAAGACATCCTCGCTGAGCGTCGGGTCGCCCGTGATGGCGGTGATATAACCGATCAACATGCCTCGGTTTATGAGCAGCAGTCGAAGCGCGGCGGTGCCGTCGACGGGGGCCATCCCCGGGCTTGCTGCAGTCGACGTGATGTCCGGTGCCTGATCCATGAATCCCCGTGCCAGACTCATACCCCGATCCCATACGCCCTGTACATGCCGAATCGGCAGGCTGGTCGCGGCGGCAAGGTGGGTCGTGGGACCACCGTCCATCTGTCCCGAAGAGGCGGCTTCGTTACTGCTTTTCCGCCGACCTTCCGGCAACCGCCCCGCGGGCAGCCGGCACGACGCCCCGCTGCGCAGCGCGTGGATGCGCGTCAGCGAGCCGGTCACCGAGGAGGCCGAGCGTGCGCGCATGGTGCCAGCCATAGCGCGCCGCCGCGCAGATCGGCCGTGAAGATGCTGGGCGGGGGAAGCAATCCGTCCGGATCGGATGGACGTGTCTGGCGCGTCGCGCCTGTCGCCGCTCGGCATTCAGCCGTCGGCGAGATGCCGTGCGAGCAGGCCCGGGAGCGCGCACAATCCGCGCGCGTCGATGCCGGGCAGGATGTGGCGGGCCAAGGAACGGAGGCTGTCGCTGGCCTGGCCCATGATGCAGCCGTGGCCGGCCCACTGGACCATCTCGCGGTCGTTCTCGGCGTCGCCGACCGCCCACACATCCTCGCGCGCGATGCCGAGGTGCTCGGCGAGGTGGCGCAGGCCCCAGGCCTTGGTGATGCAGCGCGGCATGATCTCGAGCCGGTCGTCCTGGCTGGCGACGACGTGGAAGCGCTCGCCGAAGCGCTCGGCGAGGCGCTGCTGGGTCGCCGGCAGGTGCGCGGGTTCGACCACGTACATCATCTTCAGGCTCGGCCCGCGCCAGGCGCTGCGCAGGTCGTCGTGGATGGCGATCGGCGCCTGGTAGAGGTCACGCCAGTAGCGGGTGTGGGCGATCTCGCGGTCCATGATCCAGGTGTCGGCGTCGGGGTAGCAGCAGATCGCGCCGCTGCCGCCGGCGAGCACGGCGATGACCTCGTGGACCTCGCCCTCGGCCAGGCCGTGGGCCGCGATCGGCGTGCGGTCGGGATGCCCGACCCAGCCGCCATTGAAGCAGATCAGCGGTGCGTCGAGGCCCAGGTCGCGCTGCACCCAGCGCGTGGTGAGCAGCGGCCGGCCGGTGGCGATCACCACCGTCGCGCCCATCCGGCGCAGCGCCTGGACGGCGAGCGCGTGCCCCATGGGCAGGCGGCAATCCGTGGTCAGCAGGGTGCCGTCGAGATCGAGGGCGACGAGACTGGGACGCATGGGCGGATGGTACGGCGGGTGGCGGGCGTCGATAGGGGGATGGGGCGGCGGGTGCCGAAGGGGGTCGCCCGCGGGGCCTTGCGCGCGATCCGCGTTCGGGAAGCTGCGCGCCCGGAGATGTCATGACCGATCATGCTGCCCTCGCCACGACGTTGTCCACCGCTGCGCCGGTGGACATCATGCGCCAGGCGCTGACCGGTTTCGGCGCGGACATCGCCATCAGTTTCAGCGGCGCCGAAGATGTGCTGCTGATCGAGCACGCCAGCCAGACCGGGCTGCCGTTCCGCGTCTTCAGCCTCGACACCGGGCGTCTGCACCCCGAGACCTACCGGCTGTTCGCCGAGGTCGAGAAGCGCTACCGCCTGCGCATCGAGTACTGTGTGCCCGAGGCCGCGGCGCTGCAGGCGCTGGTGCGCGCCAAGGGCCTGTTCAGCTTCTACCAGGACGGCCACCAGGAATGCTGTGGCGTGCGCAAGGTCGAGCCGCTGCGCCGGCAGCTGTCCGGGCTGCGCGCCTGGATCACCGGCCAGCGCCGCGACCAGAGCCCG
>JACDGQ010000831.1 GCA_013821615.1 Planctomycetota bacterium | reverse complement strand
GCTCGGGGTCGTACATCAGCACGTTGCCGAGCATGCCGGCGAGCACCGCGCGGTGCACGCGGTCCAGCGGCCACGCCTCGGCCGGATGGCCGGTGGGCGGCACGACCGCGCCTTTGGGTTGGCCCGGGCCAGCGGGGCCAGCGCGGCGCTCGCGGATGGCCTGCCACAACTGGTGCCGGACGTCCGCCCACTCGCGCATGCGCCGGAAGCCGATGAAGCCCGACTCGCAGAAGCGCTTGCGCGCGGACGCCGAGGCCGCTTCCTGATATCGATCCCACAGGCGCAACACGGTGGCCAGGTCGCCGGCCTCGTGTGCCATGGCCTTGTGCGCGCTGTCGGCCTTGGACTCGGAGCCGAGCGGTCGCACGCGCGGATCCTGCACCGACAGGAAGGCCGCGATGGTGCAGGCCTCGTACGCCACGCCCTCGGAAAGCCCCGCGAGCAGGATGCGCGCGACCTGGGGATCGGCGGGGATCGAGGCGAGTTGACGACCCATTGGCGACAGCGCGGACTGTGGACCTTGGGGTGCGGAGTGCTGGTCGCGAGGAGCGGAGTGCGGAGTGTGGGGTGCGGAGTGCTGGTCTCCTGACGCGGCGGCCGATGCGCTGGTATCGCGGGGTATGCGCTGGGGCTCGGCCTCCCGCTGCTGGTCGGAGTCCGCGGGAACAGGCTGGCGCCCCGTCGCAGGCCCCTCTGCACTCCGCACTCCGCACTCCGCACCTCTCGGTGGCTCCGCGAATGCCCCGAGTTCATCGAGCAGCGTCCTGGCCTGCTGCCACGCATGCCCCGCCGGCACATCCAGCCACGGGAAGGATTCCGGCTGCCCCAGCCCCATGCCCAGGCACTGCAGCAGCACGCCGGCGAGGTTGGAGCGCAGGATCTCGGGCGTGGTGTAGGGATCGCGCGCGGTGAAGTCCTCTTCGGCGAAGAGGCGGATGCACACGCCGGCCGAGACCCGGCCGGCGCGGCCGGCGCGCTGCGTGCTGCTCGCCTGCGAGATCGCCTCCACCGGCAGGCGTTCGGTGCGCGAGCCGGCCTGGTAGCGCTTGATGCGCGCCAGGCCGGTGTCGATGACATAGCGGATGCCGCTGATGGTCAGCGAGGTCTCGGCGATGTTGGTGGTCAGCACGATCTTGCGCCCGCGCACCGGCTGGAAGACGCGCTGCTGCTCCTTGGGGGTCAGGCGGCTGAACAGCGGCAGCACGGTCGCCCCGGCGAGATCGTCGAGGCGGCGGCCGGCCTCGATGATGTCGCGCTCGGTGGGCAGGAAGCACAGCACGTCGCCGGGCTCGCGGTCGCCGTGGACCTCGCGGATCGCCGACAGGGCCGCGCCGAGGTAGCCGATATCGTCGTCGCCCGGCGGCTGATAGCGGATCTCGACCGGGAAGGTGCGCCCCTCGACCGCGATGATCGGCGTGGGCGGCGGCACGTGGGCGCTCTCCGGCAGCGGCCGCGAGAAGTAGGCGGCGAAGCGCTCGGCCTCGATGCTCGCGGAGGCGATCACCACCAGCAGTTCCGGCCGGCGCTCGCGCAGCAGGCGCAGCAGGCCGAGCAGCAGGTCGACGTTGAGGTTGCGCTCGTGCGCCTCGTCGACGATCACCGCGTCGTAGCGGGACAGCTCGGCGTCGTTGGCGAACTCGGCGAGCAGCAGGCCATCGGTGACCACCCGCACCAGGGTGTCGGCGCCGGCGCGATCGTCGAAGCGCACGCTGTGCGCGACCACACCTTCGGCCGCCGCCAGTTCCTCGCGGATGCGCGCGGCCATCGCCACCGCGGCGACGCGGCGCGGCTGGGTCAGCGCGATCATGCCACGCCGGCCATAGCCCGCTTCGAGCAGCATCTTCGGCAGCTGGGTGGTCTTGCCGGAGCCGGTCGCGCCGGTCAACACCACCACCTTGCTGCGCGCGATCTCGGCGAGGATCTCGTCGCGGCGCGCCGCCACCGGCAGCTGCTCCGGGTAGGCGATGGTCAGCGGCAGGGAGCTGCGCCGCTGGACCTCGACCACGCCC
>JACDGQ010000830.1 GCA_013821615.1 Planctomycetota bacterium | reverse complement strand
GAGCCAGGCCCTGGACGAGGCGCGCGCCGCCGCCGGCGAGGGCGAGGTGCCGGTGGGCGCAGTGGTGGTCTGC
Organism: Planctomycetota bacterium; assembly: GCA_013821615.1. Taxonomy (GTDB): domain Bacteria; phylum Planctomycetota; class UBA11346; order UBA11346; family UBA11346; genus BOG-1363. The sequence continues at coordinate 1,939 of JACDGQ010000830.1, read as the reverse complement.
GACGGGCGCATCATCGGCCGCGGGCGAAACGCCTGCGAAACCCTGCAGGACGCCACCGCCCACGCCGAGATGATCGCCATTGGCGCCGCCAGCCGCTCGTTGGGCAGCTGGCGCCTCGAGGATTGCACCCTCTACGTGACCCTCGAACCCTGCCCGATGTGCCTCGGTGCCTGCCTCAACGCGCGCGTCCGGCGCGTCGTCTATGGCGCGTTCGAACCCAAGGCCGGGGCCTGCGGCAGCGTCGTCGACCTGCGCGCCCCGCCCGGCTTCAACCACCGCCTGGAGGTCCTCGGCGGGATCGGGGCGGATGCGTCGAGCGCCTTGCTCAAGGACTTCTTCCGGAGCCTGCGCGCCAGCCGTCGGGAACGTCCAGAGCCTTGACGCCTCGCGCATTGCAGCGAGCGCCGGGGGCCTAGAGTCCCGCCCCATGCTCACCGAGATCACGCCCAGCGACGCCGCCTTCCGCGAGCTGGTCGGTGCCACCCACCAGCGCTTCCAGCGCCTGGTCGCCGAGGCCGAGGCCAAGGCCCGGCCGTTCTACGCGCGCGTGCTCGGCCGCGAGGCCTCGATCAGCGAGGTCATCGGCGAGGTCTTCGACGCCGTCGCCCGCGATGGCGACGCGGCGGTCGTGGACTACACCCGGAAATTCGACGGTATCAGCCTGCCCGTGGACAGCCTGCGCATCCCCGACGACGACCTGGTCGATGCCTGGAACCACTGCGGTCGGGCCTTGCGCGGCGCCATCACCTTCGCCATCCGCCAGGTCGAGACCTACCAGCGCCGGCTGCTGCCGCGCAGCTTCGGCACCAACCTCGATGAACCCCTGGGCGTGCGCTGGACGCCCCTCCAGCGCGTCGGCGGCTACATCCCTGGCGGCCCGAAGGGCACCCTGCCGCTGTTCTCGACGGTGATCATGAACCTGGTCCCGGCGCGCGTCGCCGGGGTCGAGCAGCTGGTCCTGGTGACGCCGCCGCGCAGCGACGGTTCGGTCGCGCCCGAGCTGCTCGCGGCCGCGCACGCGGTAGGCGTGACCGAGGCCTACCGGGTCGGCGGCATCCCGGCGATCGCCGCCCTGGCCTGCGGCACCACCAGTCTGCCCAAAGTCGACAAGATCGTCGGGCCCGGCAACCTCTACGTGACCCTGGCCAAGCGCCACGCCTACGGCCGCGTCGACATCGACATGCTTGCCGGCCCCAGCGAGGTGCTGGTGATCGCCGACGACTCGGCGAACCCGGCCTTCGTCGCCGCCGACCTGCTCTCGCAGGCCGAGCACGACGTGCTGGCGATGAGCGTGTGCCTGGCGGTCGGCCCGGGGATCGCCTCGGCCGTGCAGCGCGCGCTCAGCGACCAGCTCGACAGCCTGCCCGACGAGCGCCAGGCGGTGGCGCGCGAGAGTATCGCGCGCTTCGGCCGCCTGGTGCGCTGCCAGGACGTCGACGAGGCCGCGCAGATCGCCAACCGCATCGCCCCCGAGCACCTCGAGGTGATGGTGCGCAACCCGCGTGCGCTGCTGCCCAAGCTGCGCAACGCCGGCGCGATCTTCGTCGGCGACTGGTCGCCGGAGCCGATCGGCGACTACGTCGCCGGCCCCAGCCACACCCTGCCCACCGGCGGCACCGCGCGCATGTGGTCGGGCATCGGCGCCGACACCTTCCTGCGCCGCACCTCGATCATCAATTTCGCCGAGACCGACTTCCGCCACTGCGCGGACGCCGGCATCGCCATGGCGCGCGGCGAGGGGATGGAGGCGCACGCGCGCGCCATCGAGATCCGCCTGAAGTCCAGCTGAAGGCCGCTGCGGGATGTGCGAGCGCTGCGATCCCTTCTACAAGACCGTCCCGGTCGGCGGCGGAGCGGCCTGGCGCGACCAGGTCGCACGCCTGCAGGCTGGGATCGCAGCGGGCATCCTCGAGGACGTGGGCGGCAGCCCGCCCTGGCC
>JACDGQ010000829.1 GCA_013821615.1 Planctomycetota bacterium | reverse complement strand
CGGGCGCCGCCGCGCTACCGGAATCATCGGGCGTGAACACCAGCGGCTCGGCCAGTTCGTAACGCCCATCATGGACCAGCACCGTGACCGGCGCCATGCGGCCGGCCGGGGGCAGTTCGCGCACCGCGCGCTGGGCGCGTTGCAGGGTGGCGAAAGGGCCATCGTGACGCGCCGCATCGGGCGCCGCCAGGGTGCCGGTCCAGGCGTCGTCGCCGCCCGGTGCGACATGGAATTCGGCGGCCCTGGCAGGGCTGAGCGGCAGGACCAGGAAGACGAGCGCGAGCAGACGCATGAGCGGGATTTCCCTGGAGTGTTCGTAGTGACACGGGGAGGTATATAACCCTTCGGCCGGCCTCCGTTGCATGGCGCTCCGTGCATCCCGTTGCGCGGTAATCCACTCAGCGGAAACGCTTCCACAGCGTATGCCATGGTGCCGCGCCGCACTGGGCGAACGCTCTGCCCGAACGACGCCGCTGCACCCCGCCAGGAGCCTCCATGCGCCCCCTCCCGATCATCCTCGCCACCCTGCTGCTGGTCGGGGTCGCTGGCACCGTCAGCGCCGCCGATGCGACCTACGCACCCGGTCCCGACGCCCAGCGCGTCGCCGGCGTGCCGCAGGGCACCGTGACCCCCGGCACGTGGCACAGCACGGTCTTCCCCGACAACGTCCGCCAGTACTGGGTCTACGTGCCCAAGCAGTACGACGGCAGCGCGCCGGCCGCGGTGATGGTCTTCCAGGACGGCCACGCCTACCTCGACGAGCACGGCGACTTCCGCGCGCCGATCGTCTTCGACAACCTCATCCAGCAGGGCGCGATGCCGATCACCATCGGCATCTTCCTCAATCCCGGCCAGAACGGCGGCAAGCTGCCCGAAAAGCCGGGCTGGGGCGGCGGCAACAACCGCAGCTTCGAGTACGACACGCTCAGCGACCAGTACGCGCGCTTCCTGATCGACGAGATCCTGCCCGAGGTCGGCAAGACCGTGAAGCTGACCGCCGACGCGCGCAACCGCGCGATCTGCGGCATCAGCTCCGGCGGCATCTGCGCCTTCACCGTCGCCTGGCAGCGCCCGGAGGTGTTCAGCAAGGTGCTCAGCCACGTCGGCAGCTTCACCGACATCGCCTCGGGCAAGACGCGCATCGAGGGCGGCCACAACTACCCGTCGCTGATCCGCAAGGCCAAGCAGTTCGACCATCTGGTGAAGCCCATCCGCGTCTTCCTGCAGGACGGCGAGAAGGACCTCGACAACGAGCACGGCAACTGGTTCCTGGCCAACCAGGAGATGGCCGCCGCGTTGAAATGGGCAGGCTACGATCACAAGACGGAGTGGGGCACCGAAGGCCACAACGGCAAGCACGGCGGCGCCATCATGCCCGACAGCCTGCGCTGGCTGTGGCGCGATTGGAAGGACGCGGCCGGGAAGTGAGGGCGGGCCACCACCGCGCCGCCTGCCGCCCGCTCACGGCAGCGCGAACGGCAGCGCCGCGATCAACGCGCCCATCGCCGGATCGGTGACGCTGTCCGCGCCGTTCTCGACGTGGCCGGCGAAGCGCCACGCGCAGCCGGGCAGGTCGGCGCTGGTGACGGTGAGATCGTACCAGCCGCGGCTGGCGGTCAGGTCCCAGCGGTCCTCGCCGCTGGCGCCCGCGGCGACGGCGCAGGCGTGCGGGGCCTGCGCACCGTAGGCGTTCGCAGCCACCGTCAGCGCCTGGACTGCCACGCCGCGATTGCGCGCCGCCAACGTGATGGCTTTGCCGGAGGGATCGTAGGCGGCGGTAATCTCCGGGAAGTCCCTGCTCGCGGCCACCACGCCCTGGAAGCAGCGGAAGAAACCGCCAGGACCGGTGACCGTCAACTCGCAGCCATCCTGGTCCGCCGGCACGATCCACACGCCTGCGCTGGTCTTGCCCGCCTCGACGGTGTAGTGCCGCGGCTCGCCGAGACCTGGCCCCGGATGGACCTGGAACACGGCGCCCGCCGCGCCGCGGTTGGCGAAGGCGATGGTCACGGTG
>JACDGQ010000828.1 GCA_013821615.1 Planctomycetota bacterium | reverse complement strand
GTCTGTAGACGACTTTGAGCCGTCTGGCGCCGCTGCCCGGTGCCTGTCCAGGGAACGGCCGTTGGACTGAACGGCTACGCCGTAGGGGAAGCGGATAGCGCCCAGCTGAACGGTTGAGGGTAGTCTCGGGCCAGGTCTGCACGACGGTGCGGGCCGGCATTCCGGGAGGGGACCTCGATGACACCGTTACGCATGCAGATGACCGAGGACATGAGGGTGGCCGGCTTGGCGGCCGGGACCCAGCGCATCTACCTCGACGGGGTCCGCCGTTTAGCCGAGCACTACCGGCGCGGCCCCGACCGCTTGAGCGAGGCGGAGGTGCGCGCCTATCTGCTTGGGCTGCGCGAGCGGGGCGTGGCGCTCGGCACCTTCAAGACCAACCATGGCGGCATCCAGTTCCTTTATCGCCGCACGCTCGATCGCGACTGGCCGCTGTTTGGGGAAAAAAAGGATACGCCCCCCAAAGCAGCGCCGCCTGCCGGTCGCCTTGCCGGACGCGGATGTCCGCAGGCTGCTGGGCTGCGTCAGCAACCCGAACCACAAGACCTGCCTCGCGCTCATGTATGCCTGTGGTCTGCGGATCAGCGAGGCCACGACCCTGGAGATCGGCGCGGTCGACGGCGCCAACCGGTTGCTGCGCATCATCGGCAAGGGCGACAAGCAGCGTCTGGTGCCGCTGCCGGCACCCCTTCTGGACGAGTTGCGCGGTCTGTGGCGGAGCCATCGCCATCCGCGCTGGCTGTTTCCTAACCGCGACGGCGCCAACTCGGTCAGCCCGCACGTGCTGGGGCGCACGTTCAGGGCTGCCACCGCTGCAGCGAACATCACGCAGCCGATCACGGCGCACTCGTTGCGCCACAGCTATGCAACGCGGCTGCTCGAACATGGCGTCGACACCAGGATCGTGCAGATCCTGCTCGGTCACGCCAACATCGCCACCACAGCCATCTACACCCACCTGACCGAGCCGACCCGCGTCTCGCTGCGAGGCGTCCTCGACCGATTGATGACCGGCCTCTGACGCGGCGCCCCCGCCGTGATCGAGGTGGCGGATGTGTTCCGCCGCTTTGCCCCTGACTACCTGGCGGCCCATGGCGCGTCGATGCTGCCATCGCATCAGCGCGCCATCGCCGACATCCTGGCCTGCCGCACCGAAGCCCTCGGCGGGCACCTCTGGCGCTGCGACCAGTGCAGCGCCGAAAGGTTCTCCTACCACTCCTGCAAGAACCGGAGCTGTCCCAAATGCCATGCCGACCAGACCGAGCGCTGGCTGCACGCCCGCCGTGCCGAGATGCTGCCCAGCCGCTACTTCCACGTCACCGTCACCGTGCCCGAGGAGTTGCGCGAGGTGCTGCGGGCCAACCAGCGCGACGGCTACGCCATCCTGATGAAGGCCGCCGCCGAGGCGATCATCGAACTCGCCCGCGACCCGCGCCATGTCGGCGGCACCGTCGGCGTGCTCGCCGTCCTGCACACCTGGACGCAGCAACTCGCTTTCCACCCCCACGTCCACTGCCTGGTCACCGGCGGCGGCGTCTCGGAGGATGGCAGCTTGTGGCATCCGGCGCGCAACGACTTCATCGTGCCCGTCAAGGCGCTCGCCAAGCTCGTGCGCGGCAAGCTCAGGGCCGCGTTCGCGGCACGCCGCCCCGACCTCGTGCTGCCCGAGGCCGCCTGGTCCAAGCCATGGGTGGTCCACTGCACCGCCTGGGGGGAAGGCCAGCAAGCCGTGCTCGACTACCTCGCCCGCTACGTGTTCCGCGTCGCCATCACGAACGCCCGCATCGTCGGCCTCGATGACCAGGCGGTGACCATCCGTCACAAGCACCGCAAATCCAATCGGTGGCGGACCAGCCGCATTCCCGGCCACGAGTTCATGCGCCGGTTCCTGCAGCACGTCCTGCCCAAGGGCCTGCACAAGGTCCGCTACTTCGGCCTTTGGCACCCGGCCAGGCGCGAGCAGGCCGCCCGCGCCCGCCTCCTGCTGCAACTCGACCGCCCAGCAACCGCGCGCCA
>JACDGQ010000827.1 GCA_013821615.1 Planctomycetota bacterium | reverse complement strand
CCCGGCACCAGCGCCGGCCAGCGCCCGCGCGCGAGTTCGAGTGCGCGCTGCGGCTCCTTCGGATAGCGGTCGAGGGTCTCGGCGATCTGCGCGGCGATCAGCAGCGGCTGGCGGCCGAAGCGCTCGACCAGCTTGGCCAGGCCGCTCTCGCCGCCCCAGTGGCCGGGGCCGTTCAGCACCAGCGCGTCGAGGAAGGCGATGTCGAGTTCGCTGCTGCTCGCCTCGGGATCGAGTTCGGCGCTCTCGCCCGGGCCGGGCCCGACCTGCCACAGGCGTTCCTCGCCGGTGGCGCGGTCGAGTTCGAGGTAGCAGTCCTGCTTGAGCGTCGGCAGCCACGCCCACATCGCCAGGATGCGGGTGTTGAGCACCGCGTCGAGTTCGCGCGCCTGGCCCGCGCCGAGGTGCAGGCGCGCGCGCGCCAGGTCGAGGAACTCCGCGAGATTCGCCGGGAACACGCCGAAGATCACCGCCAGACCACCGAGGTGGACGGCACGCCCGGCGCCGGCGTCGTGATCGAGATCGATACCCGCGGCCACCAGTGGCGGCGGACGCATCCGCCCAGACCGCAGCTGGGCGCGCTGGCGGTGCCAATCGTGGGTCAGAGCGAGGAGGGGCTCGGCCATCGTGTGGTTCTACCTCAGACTAATGCGGCCCACGGTCAAGGTAAAGGTGTGCGCGCCCTTCCCTTCCGCGCCATGCCAACACCATGGCCGCCGTGCCCAGACCAGCCCGGACCCAGTCGCCTGCCAGGCGTGCGCCCACGCCGTCGCGATGCGTCGGGGTGGTTTCATGACCGCCACGGCGAGCGGACCGGTGATCAGCGCCGTCGGTCTCACCAAGACCTTCCGTATCTTCGACCGCCGACCCGGCTTAGGTGGCGCCATCCAGGACATCTTCGCGCGCCGCCACCGGCTGCTGACGGCGGTCAGCGAGGTCACGCTGGCGATCGGGCGCGGCGAGGCGATCGGTTACATCGGGCCGAACGGCGCCGGCAAAAGCACCACCATCAAGATGCTGACCGGCATCATGACGCCCAGCGCCGGCACCATCCGCGTCAACGGCTTCGATCCGCAGCGCGAGCGCGCCCGCTACGTGCACACCGTCGGCGCGGTCTTCGGCCAGCGCAGCCAGCTGTGGTGGGATCTGGCGGTGGGCGAGAGCTTCGACCTGCTGCGCCACCTCTACGACGTGCCCAAGGCGGACTTCGCTGCGCGCCTCAAGCGCTTCGACCAGGTGCTGGAGCTCGGCGAATTCCTGCGCACGCCAGTGCGCAAACTGTCGCTCGGCCAGCGCATGAAGGCCGACCTCGCGGCGAGCCTGCTGCACAACCCGCCGGTGCTGTTCCTCGACGAGCCGACGGTCGGCGTCGACGTGGTGACCAAGACGCGCCTGCGCGGCTTCCTCACCGAGCTCAACCGTGAGCAGGGCACCACCATCCTGCTGACCACCCACGACATGCAGGACATCGAGGCGCTGTGCCGGCGCGTGGTGGTGATCGACCACGGGCGCATCATGCACGACGGCGACCTCGACGCGCTGAAAGCGCGCTACGGCGCGCGCCGCCTGCTACAGCTCACCCTGCACGCGCCGGTGGTGCTGGCCGAGCTCGACCTGCCGCGTGACGGCGTCGAGTGGACGCAGAAGAGCCCGGTCGAACTCGCGGCGCGCATCGGCGCCGGCGCGGACAGCGCCGCCGTGCTGCAGCAGTGCCTGGGCCGCCTGCGCGTCGCCGACGTCAGCATCGAGGACGCGCCCATCGAAGAGGTGGTGGCGGCGCTGTATGGCGGGCGGGCGGGATGACGGGAGCCTTGCGATGACTGACCCCTACGCCCACCCCGACACCGCCGCCGTCATCGCGCAGGCGCTGCTGGAGGACCTGCGCGACACCGGCGACCTGACCTGCCGCGTGCTGGTCCCGCCGACGGCGCGCTTGAGCGGCGTAGTGCGCGCGAAGGCGCCGGGCGTGGTGTGCGGACTGGCGCTGTTCCAGATGGTCTTCGACCGCATCGCGAACGGC
>JACDGQ010000826.1 GCA_013821615.1 Planctomycetota bacterium | reverse complement strand
GCGCGAGGCGCGAGGCGCGAGGCGCGAGAAAATCGACCGGGAGGCGTGGCGCAAGGGGGCGCGCGAGTCGGCAAGCTGCCAGCCCGCGGAGCGGGCGGAAGAAACCAGCCCAGGGCGTGAGCCCTGGGAATTCCGAGGGAAATCGGACCAGCCCGCGGAGCGGGCGAAAGAAATTGCCCCCGGGCATGAGCCCGGGGATGCCCTCGCCAGTCGGCACACATGATCAATCGCACCCGGCCATAACGCATCCGCGAGAGGCCCCCGGGCTGTCGACCGGGGACATCTTCTTTCGCCCGTTCCACGGGCTCGTCATGCGGGTGTGCCGAGGTCCCAGGGCTTGCGCCCTGGGCTGGTTTCTTCCGCCTGCTCCGCGGGCTCATTGGGCGTTGCGCGGGAGCCTGTTCCGCTACTCGCCATCAGCCATCAGCCATCAGCCATCAGCCATCAGCCATCAGCCATCAGCCATCAGCCATCAGCCAGCGCCCTGCCCGATCCCTACTCCCCCGCCAACCGCGCCGCGCGCTGCGCATGTACGCGCAGCGGCAAGGCCTGCAGGCGGATGAATCCGGTCGCATCCGACTGGTTGTAGGCGCCGCCGTCGGCCTCCATCGAGGCGATCGCGGCGTCGTACAGCGAGTGGGCGCTCTCGCGGCCGACCACGGTGACGTTGCCGCGGTCGAGTTCGAGGGTGACGCGGCCGGTGACGTGGCGCTGGCTGGCCTTGAGGAAGGCGTCGAGCGCCTCCATTTCTTCGCAGTACCAGAAGCCGAAATACGCCATCTGCGCGAAGCGCACCGCGAGCTGGTTCTTGGTGTGCAACAGGTCGCGGCTGACGGTCAGCGCCTCAAGGTCCTGATGCGCGGACAGCAGGATGGTGCCGCCCGGGGTCTCGTAGACGCCGCGCGACTTCATGCCGACGAAACGCGACTCGACCATGTCGATGCGGCCGATGCCGTGCTTGAAGCCGATCTCGTTGAGGGTGCGCAGCAGGTTCGCGGGCGAGAGCTTCTTGCCGTCGACCTTCACCGGCACGCCGGCGACGAAGTCGACGGTGACGGTCTGACGGCGCGCTTTGACCTGGGCGATGGGCAGCGAGCGCTCGAACATGCGATCGAGCGGGCGCACCGCCGGATCCTCGAGCATGCCGGCTTCGAAGCTGATGTGCAGCAGGTTGTCGTCGCTCGACCAGGGGTCCTTCTTGGTCGCCTTGATCGGGATGCCCCACTTCTTCGCGTACTCGATGGCCTCGACGCGGCCCTTGATGTCGGTGTTGAATTCCGGGTCGCGCCACGGCGCGATGATCTTCACGCCGGGCAGCAGCGCGTAGGCAGTGAGCTCGAAGCGCACCTGGTCATTGCCCTTCCCGGTGGCGCCGTGCGCGATGTACTGGGCCTTCTCCTTCTTCGCGATCTCGACCATGTGCTTGGCGATGACCGGGCGGGCGAGCGAGGTGCCGAGCAGATAACGACCCTCGTACTTGGCGTTCCACGCGATCGCGGGGAACACGAAGTCGCGCACGAACTCCTCCTGCACGTCGCGGATGTAGCACTTGCTGCCGCCGCTGTTCAGGGCCTTGGCTTCGAGATCCTTGTACTTCTCGACCTGGCCGACATTCGCGCAGAAGCAGATGACGTCGTAGCCCTTCTGCTCGAGCCAGCGCACGATCACCGAGGTGTCGAGGCCGCCTGAGTAGGCGAGCACCACCTTCTCCTTGCGCGCACTTTTCGCACTTTTCGCACTTTTGGCAGCGCGGGCGGGGGCGGCGGACTTCACGGACTTCTTGGACGTGGCCATGATCGGCTCCTGGGCATCCGGACGCTGCCGGGGTTCGTGCGAGCGGCGCAGCCTAGCGGGCACCCCCGGCGATGCCAGCGCACCGGGCCGCCTCTCCGCTTGCCCGCCCCGCTCGGCTCCGGACCATGCCGCCCTCCCCGGAGTGCCCGATGCGCCCGTCCCTGCTCGCCTGCCAGTTCGCCGCGCTCGTCGCCTGCGGACAGCTCATGGCCGCCGATCAGCCC
>JACDGQ010000825.1 GCA_013821615.1 Planctomycetota bacterium | reverse complement strand
CTGCAGCACCAGCCCTTGGTCGAGCATGCCCGCCGGGGCGCGCCCCGCGAAACGCAGCGCGACGATCTGCTCGACCGGTACGCTCGCCCCGCCGATGCTGAGCGTGCCGTTCGCGATGCGCGGCGCCCCATGCAGCACGGTGCCCGACGCAGTGAGGACCTCGGCTTCGCCACCGCTCTCCGCGGCCGCGCCGAATGACTGGGCGAGCAGCAGGCAGCAGAGGGTTTTCACCGCCAAGACGCCAAGCCGCCACGGAAGAGGAGGGAGGCTGGGATGGTCCTGGCACGTGGGCGAAGGCTCGCCGCTGGCCATGCTCTGGCCGTCCCCTTGGCGTCTTGGCGTCTTGGCGGTTAAAATCCTAGTTCCCGAACGCAGCATGCCAGGTCCCCCGCTCAGCGCTGGTAGATCGGCAGGTAGCGGTAGGGGATGTTCAGCACCAGCAGCGCCATCGCCGTCGGGTACTGCTCGAAGCCGCCGTTCCAGTGGCCGTCGCTCTGCTGGCTGCCGAGCAGCTCCTTGGTCACCGCGGGATACCAGGCGTTCCACGCGCGGCGGCCCCACTCGCCCGCACTCTGCGACTGGTAGATGCCCATGGCGGCGTAGTACTGGCCGTAGAAGTAGTGCTCCTGACCCGGGTCCTTGGTACCGACCGGCTTGAAGCTGATCAGGTACTCGACGCCCTCGCTGACTTCCTTGGCGCGGTAGTTGCCGGCGACCTGCAGCGACAGCACGCCGGCGCCGGTGCGCGCGAAGCCCGACTCGCCGCCGGGGGTGTAGGCGAAGCCGCCGTCCTTGCCCTCGGCCTTGCCGTTGTGGCAGCGCTTCACGTACTCGATGCCGGAGTCGATGACGTCCTTGGGCACATAGATGCCGGCATCCTTGGCGGCGCGCAGCGCCATCAGCATCATCACCGTCACCGAGAGATCGTCGTCGGAGACGCGCGGCTGGTAGCGCCAGCCGCCCTTCTGGTTCTGGGTCGAGACGATCAGCTCGACCGCGCGCTTCACCACGTCGCGGATGGACTTGTCCTGGGTCATGCCCCAGGCCTCGGCCAGGCACAGCGCGGCCAGGCCGTGGTGGTACATCGGCGCGCCGGGCATGGTCTGGCGATAGAGCAGCCCGTTGGGCTGCGCGGTCTTGATCAGGAACTGGATGCAGCGCGCGGTGTTGACGCCGTATTCGCCGCGGTCGGGCACCTGGCCCGCGCTGAGGAAGGACAGACAGCAGGCCGCGACGATGCCGTCGCTTGCGCCGTACTGGCCGGGCCACGAGCCGTCTTCGCGCTGGCTGGCGGCGAGGTAGGCGAGGCCCTTCTTGCTCGCCGCCGCTGCGGCCGGCGACATCTCGGCCGCATCGGCGGCTTCGAGGGCCCAGGCGCCGGCGCCGCCGGCGAGGACGGTGCACGCGAGGGCGCGGAGGGCGGCGGTCCGCAGGCGGGCTGCGGGCGAAGATGCGGGCATGGGATCCCTGGGGGCCAGAAGGCCTACTTGGGGGCGGCGAGATTCTGGTAATACAGGGCGAGCTGCTGCTCGTAGCGCGCGGGGAAGCGCTCCTTGCCGGCGTTGGCGAGGGTGGCGCGCTCCTGCGGGGCAAGGCCGACCTGCCACGCGGCGGCGGCGCCCTGCGCCTTCTTGTCGCCATACTTCAGGCTGGCGCCCAGCTCGGTCGACTCTTTCGGATCCTTGACCTGGATGGACTTGTCCTGGGTGACTGGGTGCGGCGGCTCATTGCCCGGGGTGGGTTCGCCGGTGAGCTTGGCGAGCTGCGCCTGCATCGCCGCCTGCTGCGCCTGCAGCGCGCTGAGCGCCTTCTGCATGTCGCCGGCGGCGGGCTTCTGCGCCATGTTGCCGAGATCGGACTGGGCCTGCTGCATGGCCTGCGCGGCATCCGCGGCCTGCAGCCCGCCGAGCGCCTTCTGCATCGCGGCCAGCGCCTGGCCCTGGGCCTCCTCAGCCTTGGCGCCCTGGCCGTCCTTCTGCGCCTGGTCCGCGGCCTGCTGGTCGGCGGCGGCCTCGGCC
>JACDGQ010000824.1 GCA_013821615.1 Planctomycetota bacterium | reverse complement strand
GTGCCGGCGGGGGCCGCGGCCGCGGGCGCGGCGGCCTTGGGCGCGTCGGCGAGCTTGAGGCCGTGCAGCGTGTCGTTGGCGGCGCGCGCGGACTTGACCAGCGCCTCGAGCACCGGCCCGGTCTGGGCGGTGATCGGCTTGGGGTAGAAGCCGAGGGCGAAGCTGGCGAGCAGCAGCGGGATCACCGCCAGCGCTTCGCCCGCACCGAGGTCGGCGAGACGGTCGAGGCTGGGGTGGCGCTGGCCGTAGAACCAGCGCTGGATGACGCGCAGCAGGTAGACCACGCCCAGGATCACCGCCAGGCCGGCGACCACCGCGACGGTGGCGCCCGCGCCGGCGTAGGTGCCGAACAGCAGCAGGAACTCGCCGACGAAGTTGCCCGTGCCGGGCAGCGCGGCCGAGGCCAGCGCCGCGACCACGAACAGCACCGCGAGCAGCGGCGTGCGCCCGGCGAGGCCGCCGAAGTCGTCGATGCCGCGGTTGGCGGTGCGCCCCTCGAGGTAGCCGACCAGCAGGAACAGCGCGGCCACCGACAAGCCGTGCGCGATCATCTGCACCGGCACGCCAGCGAGCGCGGCCTGGTGGAAACTGAAGATGCCGACCATGACCAGGCCGAGGTGGCTGAGCGACGAGTAGGCGAGCATGCGCTTGATGTCGTCCTGGGCGAGCGCGGCGAGCGCGCCGCCGACCACGCCGATCAGACCGAGCACGATGAACACCATCGCGTACTGCGCGCACTGCGCCGGGAACATCGGCAGGACGAAGACCAGGAAGCCGTAGATGCCGATCTTGGCCATGGCGCCGGCAAGCATCACCGCGCCGCCCGCGGGGGTCTCGGCGTAGGTGCGCGCCTGCCAGCTGTGCAGCGGCACCAGCGGCACCTTGACCGCGAAGGCGAGCACGAAGGCGAGGAACAGCAGCATGTCGGCGTGCGGACCGAGGGTGCCGTCCTGGCGCAGCGCGGGCAGCGCCGCGATGACGTCGGCGATGTCGGTCTTGCCGGTCTTGTCGGCCAGCCACCAGATGCCGACCAGCATGAACACCGAGCCGAGCATGGTGTAGAGGAAGAACCACAGCGCCGCGGAGCGGCGCTCGGCGCCGCCGTAGACGCAGATCAGCACCACCATCGGCACCAGCATGGCCTCGTAGAACACGTAGAAGACCACCAGGTCGCGGGCCAGCAGCGAGCCGATCATCAGCCCTTCCATGGCCAGGATGGCGACCGCGAACTCGCGCATGCGCCCGCCGACCAGGCCGCGGCTGCCGAGCAGCGCCACCGGCGTCAGCCAGGTGACGAGCTGGATCAACCAGGCGCTCAGGCCGTTCGCGCCGAGGCTGAAGTGCACGGTCGCGCTGGTCCCCCACATGGTGAACCACGGCACCGTCACCGGCTGGCCGGCGTTGCACAGCACCAGGGCCGAGCCGAACACGGCGATCGCCAGGGACAGCACGAAGCCGATGCGGAAGCTCGACTCGCTGTCCTTGCCGGAGGCGAAGACGGTGAGCAGGGCGGCGAGCAGCGGTGCGGCGAGCAGAGCGTAGAGCATCACGATTCCTTGGCGTGGCCAGGCGGCCTCAGAAGAAGAATTCCAGGAACAGGTAGAGGGTGGCCACGGCGACGCCGGCCACCGCCACGCCGATCGCCAGCGGGCCCTGCAGCAGCAGGACGGCGACCAGCACGGTGGCGCCGGCGACGCTCAGGGCCAGCGAGCTGCGCAGGCGCGGCCGCTGGATGCTGGTGTAGCCCTCGCTCATGAAGCGCGCGAGCGGCGCGACCAGGCCGACGATGCCGCCGACGATGGCCTCGACGATCCAGGCGATGATGAAGGCGAGGATCTTGACCGGCGCCACTACCACCGCGTCGTAGAAGCGGTCGAAGCCAAAGGTCCAGCGCGCGGCGAAGCCGGTCAGGTCGCCGGTCAGCGCGCCGGTCGGGCCCCTCCGCCAGTAGAGCGCGGCGACCAGCAGGCCGAGGAACGCGGCGCAGGTGCCGATCACCGTCGCCCAGGGCATCTCGAAGG
>JACDGQ010000823.1 GCA_013821615.1 Planctomycetota bacterium | reverse complement strand
AGGCCGAGGCGCGCCTGGGCGCTGGCGCAGCGAGCCGGCCTGCGCCCAGTGCCGGCGCTGCGCAGAGCGATGGCCCGCCACCCGACTGGCTGCGCGCCGAGCGCAAGCCGGGCAAGGGCGAATCCGCCGCCTACGTGGTGCGCACCGCGCTGTGCGTCGAGCCGCGCGGCGGCATCCTCAACGTCTTCATGCCTCCCGTGCCCTACCTCGAGGACTATCTCGAGCTGGTCACCGCCATCGAGGATACCGCGGCCGCCACCGGCCTGCCGGTGCTGATCGAGGGCTACACCCCGCCGCGCGACAGCCGCGTGCGCATGCTCGCGGTGACGCCCGATCCGGGCGTGATCGAGGTCAACATCCACCCCGCCGCGAGCTGGCGCGAGCTGGTCGACACCACCACCGTGCTCTACGACGAGGCGCGCCAGACGCGCCTGGGCACCGAGAAGTTCATGCTCGACGGGCGCCACACCGGCACCGGCGGCGGCAACCACGTGACCATGGGCGGTGCGACCCCGGCCGACAGCCCGTTCCTGCGCCGTCCCGACCTGCTGCGCAGCCTGCTCGCCTATTGGCACAACCACCCGGCGCTGTCCTACCTGTTCTCGGGGCTGTTCATCGGCGCGACCAGCCAGGCGCCGCGCCCGGACGAGGCGCGCACCGAGATCACCTACGAGCTGCAGCTCGCCCTCGATCAGATCCCCGATCACGGCAAGGTGCCGCCGTGGCTGATCGACCGCATTCTGCGCCACGTGCTGGTCGACGTCACCGGCAACACCCACCGCACGCAGTTCTCGATCGACAAGCTCTACATGCCGGACTCGGCCACCGGCCGCCTCGGCCTGCTCGAGCTGCGCGCCTTCGAGATGCCGCCGCACGCGCGCATGAGCCTGGCCAGCCAGCTGCTGCTGCGCGGACTGGTTTCGCAGTTCTGGCAGAAGCCGTACAAACAGAAGCTGGCGCGCTGGGGCATGCAGCTGCAGGACCGCTTCATGCTACCGCATTTCCTGGAGCTGGATTTCAACGACGTGCTGGCCGACCTCGGCGACGGCGGCTACGGCTTCAAGCCGGAGTGGTTCGCGCCGCATGTCGAGTTCCGTTTCCCGCGCTACGGCGAGTTCGTCCACCGCGGCATCCACTTCGAACTGCGCGGCGCGCTCGAGCCCTGGCACGTGCTCGGCGAGGAGGCCTCGGCCGGCGGCACCTCACGCTACGTCGACTCGTCGCTGGAGCGCATGCAGGTCAAGGTGCTGGGCATGACCGGCGACCGCCACGTGGTCGCGTGCAACGGCGTGCCGTTGCCGCTGCATCCCACCGGCACCGCGACCGAGTTCGTGGCCGGGGTGCGCTTCCGCACCAACCTGCCGCCCTCGTGCCTGCACCCGACCATCAACGCGCACGCGCCGCTGGTCTTCGACCTGGTCGACACCTGGAACAAGCAGGTGGTCGCGGGCTGCACCTACCACGTCGACCATCCGGGCGGGCGCAACTACCCGCAGTTCCCGGTCAACGCCAATGCCGCCGAGGCGCGCCGCCACGCGCGTTTCAGCATCAACCGGCACTCGCCGGGCTCGACTGGCTACCGCCACCTGGTCACCGGCCTTGCGCCGGCGCGCGATCCGGAGTTCCCCTTCACGCTCGACCTGCGCCAGACCAGGGGCTGAGCCATGGCCAGCGGACCGCTGCTGCCCGTTGACCGCCCCCAGGACGGTGACGACCCTGGGCGCTTCATGGATGCCGATCAGCATGACCAGCCCGCCGGCGCGCCGGCGCAGCAACCGTCCGGACCCGGCGCACCGCTGCCGCCCCTCTCACCGCTGACCACCATGCCCCCGCCGGCCCAGCAGCCGCCGCCGAACCTGCCGTCGCAGCACCAGCACCAGCACCCCCAGCAGCAGTACCAGCACCAGCACCCCCAGCAGCACCCGCAGCCCCAGCCGCAGGCCCATCTGCAGAGCCAGCAGCGCATGCATCCGCTGCCGCCGCCGTCGGTGACGGCTGCGAAGCTGCTGGACGGGTACGCGC
>JACDGQ010000079.1 GCA_013821615.1 Planctomycetota bacterium | reverse complement strand
GTGCACAGCAGCGCGCGCACCACCAACCACGGCCTCGCCCTGGAGTTCGCGCGCCGCCGCGTGGCGCTGTCCTCCGGCCCCGGCTTCGAGGCGCGCAACGAGCTGGTCGAACTGCTGCGCCGCATGGGCGACCACGCCGGCGAGCTCAGCGAGGGCCGCGAACTGCTCAACCAGCTGCTCGAGCACGGCGAGTTCGAGCGCGCCCTCGAGCTGCTCCAGCGCCTGGTCGCGAGCAACAGCCGCAACGCCGACCTGGTGCTGCAGCTCGCCGAGATCTTCGCCGCGCTCAGCGACGAGCGCCAGGCGCAGCGCTTCTACCGCCACGCCATCTGCCTGCTCCAGCTCGAGACCCGCGTCGGCGAGGCCAAGCGCGTGCTTGACGTGCTCGCCGACTTCGCCAGCGACGACGAGGCCATCTCCATCGCCCGCGTCCAGCTCGATAAAGGCCAGGCCGTCGACTGGGAGTCCATCCGCCTGTCGCTGTCGCAGAACCAGCGCCGCCGCCTCGCCGACGAGATCGGCAGCGGCCGGCACGAGATCGGCAGCTTCAAGGACAGTCCGACCGGGGTGGTGCCGACGATCACGTGAGGGGGGGCTGCGGCCCACGGCTGACGGCTGACGGCTGGCAGCTGACGGCGGGTCTATCGGGCAAGTGGAGTCCTGCAGTCGGGTTGGGGCTCGCCTGGAGATGTCCATTCATCCAATGAGGATGGCAACCCGGCGATCAGCGCTGGTGCACCTTGAAAACGTGAACCGGGGCGAAGCACCGGTTCTGGCCGTCAGCTGCCAGCCGTCAGCCGTCAGCCTCAGCGATCAGGCGAACAACTCCGCCACCTTCATCAACCCCTTCACCAACGCGTCCACATCCTCCCGCGTGCTGTACGCCCCCAGGCTCGCGCGCGCCGTCGCCGGCACGCCGAAGCGCGCCATCACCGGCTGTGCGCAGTGGTGGCCGGCGCGGATGGCGATGCCTTCCAGGTCGAGGATGCTGCTGATGTCGGCGGCGTGCGCGCCCGGCATGGTGAAGGCCAGCACCGTGGCGCGATCGGCCGCAGTGCCGATGCGGCGCAGGCCGGGGATCTCGCGCAGACGCTCCTCGGCGTAGGTGAACAGTTGGTGCTCGGCGGCCTGCAGCGCATCCAGGCCCTGCGCGGTCAGCCAGTCGCAAGCCGCGGCCAGGCCGATGGCCTCGACGATCGGCGGGGTGCCGGCTTCGAAGCGCGCCGGTGCCGGCGCGAAGGTGGTGCCGGCGAAGGTGACCTTCTCGATCATCTCGCCGCCGCCGCGCCACGGCGGCATCGCCGCGAGGATCTCCTGCCGGGCCCACAGCACGCCGATGCCGGTCGGGCCGTAGACCTTGTGCCCGGCGAAGACCAGGAAGTCGCAGTCGAGATCGCGCACGTCGACAACCCGGTGGGGCGCGGACTGCGCGGCGTCGATCAGCACCTTGGCGCCGACCGCGTGCGCTTTGCGCACCAGCTCCTTGACCGGGTTGACGGTGCCCAGGCTGTTGGCGATGTGCACCAGGCCGACCAGCTTGACGCGCCCGTCGAGCAGGCGGTCGAACGCCTCCAGGTCGAGGCTGCCGTCGTCCAGCAGCGGGCAGGGGACCAGCTCCGCGCCGGTCAGCTCGGCGGTGATCTGCCAGGGCACGATGTTGGCGTGGTGCTCCATGCCGGTGACCAGGATGCGGTCGCCCGGCTTCAGATTCTTGCGCCCCCATGACCACGCCACCAGATTGATGGCGTCGGTGCAGCCCATGGTGAAGACGATCTCGTCCGGGCTGCGCGCATGGACGAAGCGCGCCACGGTGCCACGCGCCTCTTCGAAGAGCTGGGTGGAACGCATGCTGCGCGCGTACAGCCCGCGGTGCACGGTGCCGTACTCCGCGCGCAGGAAGCGGTCCATGCGCTCGATCACCGCCAGCGGCTTCTGCGCGGTCGCAGCGCTGTCGAGGTAGACGAACGGCTTGCCGTTGGCGGTTCCGGCAAGGCCGGGGAACTGCGCGCGGATGGCGTAGGGATCGACCATGGTGCCTGGCTTCATCCCACCAGCGTGCCGAGCAGGATGCGCTCGGCCAGCGCGCGCGCCGCGGGGTTCCGCATGCGTTCTATGACGGCGTTGGCGAAGCCGCGATTGAGCACCGCCAGCGCCTGTTCCGCGCCCAGCCCGCGGCTGCGCAGGTAGAAGAGCTCCTCGGGGTCCGGCCGGCCGACGGTCGCGCCGTGGCTGGCCTTGACGTCGTCGGCGAGGATGTCGAGCTGCGGCCGGCTGTCGACGCGCGCGGTCGGCGCCAGCAGCAGGTTGTGGTTGCGCTGCTGTGCGTCGGTGCCGTCGGCGCCGACCTCGACCGCGACCAGGCCGTCGAAGCTCGCCACCGCGTGCCCGTCGACGATGGTCTTGAACAGCTGGCGGCTGGCGGCGTTGCCGGCGGCGTGGCGGACGCGGGTGTGGACGTGCGCCTGGCGCTGGCCAGCGAGCTGGAGCAGCCCGGCGAGTTCGAGCATCGCGCCGGGTCCGGCGATGACCGCCGCCGTGCGCAGGCGCACCAGGGTGCCGCCCTGCGCGGCGCTGGTCCACGCCACCTGGGCGTCGCGTGCCAAGGTCAGCTGGGCGAACGCAAGGTGCTGCGCGGCCGGCAGCGCGTGCCCGCTCGCCTGCACCTCGTCGACGTGCAGGCGTCCGCCGGCGCCGACCTCGACTTCACAGGCGATGCTCAGGCGCGCCGGGGCGAGTTCGACGTGGGTGATGACCAGCTCGAGCGCAGCGCCCGGCGCCACCTCGATGACCACGCGGCAGCCCTGGACGCCGCCACTGGCGATCACCAGCACCTGCAGCGGCGCAAGCGCCTCTCCGCGCGCGGCCACGTGCACGCCGCCGGCGCAGTCCGCGATCGACCAGCACGCGGTGGGGTCGTCCTCCACCGCCAGCGCCGCCGACCAGCGCGCCAGCAGCGCGCTGCGCCGCGGCTCATCGAGTTTCCCCAGTGGGGTGATCGCCAGGCCGTCGTGCTGCGACGGCGCCTCGACCACCTTGCCGTCCACCAGCACCAGCGTCGGAACTCCAGGCAGCCGGTGACGGTCGATGTCCGCCGCCGCGACCGCTGCGGCCGGCGCGGCCCACGTGGCCGGATCGGCCGCGAGCGGCCGCACATCGACGTAGCGCCAGTCCTCCCGCGCGGTCGTGGGCAGGCCCAGCGCCTGCGCGCGGGCGCGCGCCGCCGTGCGCACGGCGAGCCAGGGATCCGTCTCCGGCGTCATCACGCCCCCGCGGCCTTGACCAGGTCGTCGTAGCCCGTGCGTTCGATCTGCGCGGCCAGTTCCGGCCCGCCGCTGGTGACGATGCGGCCACCGGCGAGCACGTGCACCACGTCCGGTCGCACCAGGTCGAGCAGGCGCTCGTAGTGGGTGATCAGCACGATCGCGCGGTCGGCGCGGCGGTAGGCGTTGATGCCGGCCGCGACCACGCGCAGCGCGTCGATGTCGAGGCCCGAGTCGGTCTCGTCGAGGATCGCCAGCAGCGGCTCCAGCACCACCATCTGCAGGATCTCGTTGCGCTTCTTCTGCCCGCCCGACAACCCGGCGTTGAGCTGGCGGTCCTTGAAGGCGGGATCGATCTCGACCGCACGCATGCGCTCGGCGAGCAGGGGGGCGAACTCCTTGGCGCCGAGCTCGGCCTGCCCCTGCGCCTTGCGCTTGGCGTTCAGCGCCAAGCGCAGGAAGTCGGCGTTGTTCACGCCCGGCACCTCGACCGGGTACTGGAAGCCGATGAAGATGCCCTGATGTGCGCGCGCCTCCGGCTCGAGCGCCGTCAGGTCACTACCCTGGAACAGCAGCGATCCGGACGTGATCGTGTACGCCGGGTGCCCGGCGATGGTCTTGGTCAGGGTGCTCTTGCCCGAGCCGTTCGGCCCCATGATGGCATGGACCTCGCCCGCGCGGACGGTCAGGGACAGCCCTTTGAGGATGGGCTGGTCGTTGGTGGAGACGTGCAGATCGGTGATGGTGAGCATGGCTTGTGGGATCCGTCGGCAGACCGCGCGTTGGCGCGGCCGCGGGCGAGTGGCGCGGTCGGGTCGGGCGGGAAACGCTCAGCCGACCGAATTCTCCAATTTCAGGGTGAGCAGCTTCTGGGCCTCGGCGGCGAATTCGAGCGGCAGCACCTGCAGCACGTCCTTGCAGAAGCCGCTGACGATCGCGCCGATGGCGTCCTCCTGGGCGATGCCGCGGCTGCGCAGATAGAACAGCTGGTCCTCGCTGATCTTCGAGGTCGAGGCCTCGTGCTCGACCTGGGCGCCGGGATTCTGCACGTCGATATACGGGTAGGTGTGCGCGGTGGCGTGCTTGCCGACCAGCATGCTGTCGCACTGGGTGTGGTTGCGCGCGCCGGTGGCCTTGGGGAAGACCTTGACCAGGCCGCGGTAGACGTTGCGCGAATGGTCGGCGCTGATGCCCTTGGCGACGATCGTCGAGCGCGTGTCGCGGCCGATGTGCACCATCTTCGTGCCGGTGTCGGCCTGCATGCGCCCGTTGGTCAGCGCCACCGAGTAGAACTCGCCGACGCTGCCGTCGCCGATCAGGATGCACGAGGGGTACTTCCAGGTGATCGCCGAACCGGTCTCGACCTGCGTCCAGCTGATCTTCGAGCGCTTGCCGCGGCAGGCGCCGCGCTTGGTGACGAAGTTGTAGACCCCGCCCGCGCCGGTCACCGGATCGCCGGCGTACCAGTTCTGCACCGTCGAGTACTTGATCTCGGCGTCGTCGAGCGTGACCAGTTCGACGACCGCGGCGTGCAGCTGGTTCTTCGACGACTGCGGCGCGGTGCAGCCTTCGAGGTAGCTGACGTGGCTGCCGACGTCGGCGATGATCAGGGTGCGCTCGAACTGCCCGGACTCGGTGTTGTTGATGCGGAAGTAGGTCGACAGCTCCATCGGGCAGCGCACGTGCGGCGGGATGTAGACGAAAGAACCGTCAGAAAAAACCGCGCTGTTGAGCGCCGCGAAATAGTTGTCGGCGATCGGCACGACCGTGCCCAGGAAGCGCTCGACCAGTTCCGGGAACTGGTGGATGGCCTCCATGAACGAGCAGAAGATGACACCCGCGTCGAACAGCCGCGCCTGATGGGTGGTGCCCACCGACACCGAGTCGAAGACCGCGTCGACCGCGACGTTGTTGAGGCGCTTGGTCTCTTCCAGCGAGATGCCGAGCTTCTCGAAGGTGCGCAGCACCTCGGGATCGATCTCGTCGAGCGAGTTGTAGGTCGGCGACTTGGCGCCCGCGGCCTTGGGCGCCGAATAGTACGAGATCGCCTGGTAGTCGATCTTCGGGTAGTCGACGCTCGACCAGTCCGGTTCCTCCATGGTCAGGAACTTGGCGTAGGCCTTGAGGCGGAAGCGCAGCAGGAACTCCGGCTCGTGCCGCGCTGCAGAAATGGCGCGCACCACCTCCTCGGTCAGGCCGCGGCCGAGCGTCACCGCCTCGACGGCGGTGCGGAAGCCGTACTTGTAGGCTTCGGCGTCGGCCGCGCTGAAGGCCGGTGCGGCTGCTTCCTCGACCGGCTTCGCCGCGGGTGCGGGCGGCACCGCCTCCGGCTTGGGCACGGCCGACACGGGGGCCGGGGTTCCCGCCGGGTCGACGCTCAGCCGGCCATGCAGCTCGCCGCGCAGCGCGTCCTGCACGAACTGCGCCGCGGTCGGGATCTGCTCCGCCGCCATGCCGGTGAAGGTGATGACCACGCGGAAATCATCGTTGAGCTTGTCGATGCGCTGGCGCGCGCCGTCGCCGATCCGCGCCAGCAGCACGCGCGCCGCGATGGCGTCGATGCGCGCGACCTTCCTCAGGTAGCTGAGCGTGAACCAGGCGCGGTCCTCGGGCGTCCAGTCGGCCTCGCGCGGGCGCGCGTAGGCGACTTTCTCAGCCGGCTTGGGCAGCAGCTTCACGCCGGGCAGCGCGTGTTCGGCCTGCGCCTGCAGGTCACTCAGGAAGGCGAATGGCGTCAATGCGGAGTCGCCGCAGGCCGGGGTGAGAGGGTCGTCGCGCAGCAGCGAGTCGACTTGCTCGGCGGTGAGCAGGCAGGCGTCCGCGACGGTGCGCCCGCGCGCCAGCTCGGTGAAAGCGTCGGCGATGGCGTGGCTGGCCAGGCTGCCATAGGCCAGGAAGCGGGCATCGGCGATGGTCCCGGTGGCGAGATCGACCAGCCACGAGATGCGCGCCTCGCCGTTGCCGACGCTCAAGAGACCGAGTTCGCGGCGGGCCGCGTCGATCGGCTGGAACGCCCCACGGGTGCGCGGCTTGCGTACGCGGGCCAGGGCTTTCGCCGAGAGTTCCTGAAGAGCGGTGGTGGGCATGGGCGGTCGCGGTGCGCACCCTAGGTTCGCACGGGGGGGGCGCAATGGAGGGGCGGGACGATCCCCTACGGATCGCGGGACCGTGCAAGGGCACACAGCCCCTCCAACGTGCGCATGACGAAAGCTCGGTGATGCCGCTCGGGCCGCGCCCACGCCCGCCGACCTCCCGTGTTTGCACCTCGGGCGCCTAAGCCTTGCCGCCTTGGCGGTTAGTAGCATTCACAGGCGGCTGGCGGCTTGCTTTCCGCGCGTCCCCCCGTCCGCTGCGCGGATGGCGAACCGTCCCCTGACCTGCGTGGTCTCCGTTTCCGGCATCCGCGGCATCGTCGGCGAGACCATCGACGTCGACCAGGTGCTCGGGCTGGCAGCGGCTTATGGGCGCACCGTCGCCGCCGGCGGCACCGTGGTGCTGGGCCGCGACAGCCGTCCCACCGGGGCACTGTTCGCCCAGGCCGCGGCCGCGGGCCTGCGCGCAGCCGGCTGCCACGTGGTCGACATCGGTCTGGTCCCCACCCCGACCGTGCCGATCATGGTGGGCGCGCTCGGCGCGGCCGGCGGCATCCAGATCTCGGCCAGCCACAACCACGTCGAGTGGAATGCGCTTAAGCTGTTCAGCGCCTCGGGCCGCAACGTCGACCAGGCGCAGCTCGACCGCGTGCTTGCCGCCTATGCCCAGCCGCCCGCCTGGCAGCGCTGGGCCGGCGTCGGCGGCTACCGCCAGCACGAAGGGGCGCTCGCCGTCCACCGCGACCGCGTGCTCGCCGCTGTCGACGTCGCGCTGATCCGCGCCGCCCGCCTCAGTGTCGTCATCGACAGCGTCAACGGCGCCGGCAGCGAGCTCGCCCCGGACCTGCTCGGCCGCCTCGGCTGCCGGGTCATCCCGCTCTACACCCGTCCCGACCAGGTCTTCCCGCGCGATCCCGAGCCGAATGCGGCCAACGTCACCGAGACCGGCGCGGTGGTACGCGCGGTGGGCGCCGACCTCGGCTTCGTCCAGGATCCCGATGCCGACCGCCTCGCCATCATCGACGAGGGCGGTCGCTACATCGGCGAGGAGTACACCCTGGTGCTGTGCGCCGCCGGTCGGCTGGCCGCCGCCCCACCCGGCGCCTGCGTGTGCACCAACCTCTCGACCAGTCGCATGCTCGAGGACGTCGCTGCCCGCAGTGGAGCCCGCGTCGAGCGCTCGCGGGTCGGCGAGGCGCACGTGGTCGATGCCATGCAGCAGCACGGCGCGCTGATCGGCGGCGAAGGCAACGGCGGGGTCATCGATCCCCGGGTGGTCTGGGGCCGCGACAGCCACATCGGCATGGCCCTGGTCCTGGAGTACCTCGCGCGGCAGAAGACCACGCTCAGCAAGGTCGTCGCCGCCATACCGTCCTACGCCATCCACAAGGAGAAGATCGCCATGGACCGCGCCGCGGTCACCGCGGCGATCCCGCGGGTACGCGCGCACCCGCTCGCGCAGGGCGCCACCGTCGACACACGCGACGGCCTCAAGCTGAGCTGGCCGGACCGCTGGGTGCATCTGCGCGCCTCCGGCACCGAACCGGTCAGCCGGGTGATCGCCGAGGCGCCGACCCAGCAGGAAGCCAGCGCTATCGCGGAGCTTGTCCGCCAAGCAGCCGGCGCCACGCTGGCGGCCAACCATTGAATCGTCCGACATTGCGGCAGATGTCGCGTCATATCTCAGCCGCTGGAGCATACCGGTCATGAATGCAAGTTTCCCCGGATTCGAGGATGATGAGCCCAAGTCCGTCAAGCCGGCCACCCCGCCGGGCGGGCGGGCACCGGTGAACACCGCTCCGGCGAACCTCCAGAAGGCCGCCAGCACCAGCGCCGCCAAAGCTGGTGGCGCCGGCTCGAGCAGGCCGCTGGCCGCCCCGACCACGGCCCCATCCTTCGAATTCGAGGACGAGGAACCGCAGAAATCGGCCTCGGCCGCGCCCAAGACCCCCGCGGCCGCCGCCTTCAACCCCTTCGACCAGCCGGTCTCGGTGCCGATCGGCGGCAGCGGAACCGGCGTGAAGATGGATCCGCCACCGCCGCCGGCGGCGCGCAAGGCGCCCGCGACCGCCTCCTATACCAAGGGTGGCGCAGCAACCCCACCGCCCGCGGCCGCAGAGCCCGAAGAGGAGATCGAGCTGCGTCCCGGCCGCGCCGCCAAGGATCTCTGGATCTGCCCGCACTGCACCACCGGCAACAAGCCCGGGCGCAAGCAGTGCCGCGCCTGCGGCAAGAGCCCGGACGAGCCGGTCATCGTCCCCTGGTTCAAGCAGCCGAAGATCCTCGCTGGCATCGGCGGCGGCGTGGCCGTGCTGCTCGCGCTGATGCTCTTCACCGGCGGCGCCGATCTGAGCATGGCCGTGCCCGGGCCCGCGCACCTCGATGAGCGGACGGCGCGCATCGGTGGGGCGCCGCACACCCCCGGCCTGGTCAAGCTCGGCGAGGACCGCACCTTCGAGCCGCGGCACCAGCTCGCCGTCAGCGGGCGGGTGGTGATGTGTCAGAGCCATGCCCCCGCACCCTGGCTGACGGCGGTGGTCCTGGCCCTCGGGAAGGAAGCGATCAGCGACGAGTCGATGAACACCATGTCCGCCGACTGGGGCAGCAGCGACTACCAGGTCCAGGGCTTGGTCCCGACGGTGACGCTGTACTTCATCAATGATGGGCGGAAGTACGAGTACCCCAAGAATACCTACCTCAGCATCGTCGGCGACACCGGTGATCTCGAGGAGGGCGGCAAGATCGTCGAGGGTACGCGCGCCAGCGGCGCCCACGTGGTGCGGGTGCGGCTCGAGCAGACGCCCTGACCGCGTTCAGGGCGCCTTGGGCGCCGACCGCATGTCGACGCTGGTGAGGTGCACGCGGATGGTCAGCCCGAACGGGCCCTCGGCGCGCGCCTCGTAGGCGAGCAGTTCGCCACCCAGCTGGCGCCAGTCCTCGATGACCAGGTCGAGGCCGTCGCCGGTCACCGCGCGCAGCAGCACCGGATCGCCGCCGTACCAGCGCTGCTCGCCGCCGGCGCGCCCGACCAGCACGTCGCCGTCCCAGGTCCGCACTTCTATCGGCGCCCCGCCATAGGCCTGGGCGATCAGCCGCGCGAGGTGGGGGGCGGCGGTGACCATGTCGGGGATGGCCTTGGTGACCGTCGCGACGCCGGGCCCGCCCTCGACCTCGACCAGCTCGATGCCCTCGTCGCTGAGGAAGGCGGCGCGCACCGTGCCGGTGCCGAGCGCGCGCACGATCGCGGTGCAGCTGATGCGCCTGCCGGT
>JACDGQ010000078.1 GCA_013821615.1 Planctomycetota bacterium | reverse complement strand
AACCGCACCGGAACCCAAGGCGGCCGGGAAGCCGCCGACGGCGCCTGCGCAACCGGCACTCGCTCAACCGGCGCCAATCGCGCCGGCCGCCACGACCGCGGCGGATGGCAAGGGGAAGGCATGAGCGACACCACCGCCAACCTGCGCCGCCACATCAAGACCGCCAGCGATCTCCAGGCCGTCGTCCGTACCATGAAGGCGATCGCAGCTTCGCACATCGGGCAATACGAGAAGTGCGTGCGCGCCTTGGCGGACTACTACCGGACGGTGGAACTGGGGCTCGGGTCGCTCTTCCGTGATCTCCCCCCGACACCTGGCGAGGGCGCGCAGGATGCCGCTGCCCAGGACGGCAGGTTCGGCGCCATCGTCTTCGGGTCCGACCAGGGTCTGGTCGGTCAGTTCAACCAGGTGGTGACCGACCACGCCATTGCGACGTTGGCGGCCCTGCATGGGAAAGCCGTGTTCTGGGCCGTCGGCGAGCGCGTCCAGGCCCGTCTCGCCGACGCGGGAGTGGCCGTGATCGGCGTGTTCGCGGTGCCGAACGCGGTTGAGGGTATCACCTCGCTGGTCGGGCGGCTGCAGATCGCCAGCGAAGCGAAACGGGCGGAGGGGGGATACGACCAGCTCTACGTGTTCCACAACCGTCCGAAGACCGGATCGCTGTATGAACCGGTCGCCCTGCGGTTGCTGCCGCTCGACCGGCAATGGCAGGATGGGTTGGCCAAGGTCGCCTGGCCCACCAAGCTCAGGCCCGAGGTCATGGGCAGCGATCCCGCGACGCTGCGTGCGTATGTCCGCGAGTACCTGTTCATCTCGCTCTACCGGGCGTGCGCTGAATCGCTGGCCAGCGAGAACGCCAGCCGCCTGGCGGCCATGGAGCGCGCCGATCGCAACATCAAGGAGTCCTTGGAGGACCTCCGCCAATCCTTCAACCGCCTGCGCCAGAGCTCGATCGATGAGGAGCTCTTCGATGTGATCTCGGGATATGAATCCCTGACCACCGCGCAGAAGACGCATCGCCAGCAGCCCGTGCGCGGCGCCGCCTTGCGACGCCCGCAGGAGGCGCAGCCTGGCGCAGCCTGGGCGAAAGATCCAGGAAATGCCGCGCGTGCGCTGCCAGACCACGCGGTGACTCAGAAGGTCAAGCCATGAACATCAGCCCCGCTGCCGGAAAACCGGCGAGCCCATCCATGCTCATCAACGTGCAGGATCTGGTCACCGCTGCTCTGGCCAGCGAACCGGATGACGGCGGGTCCGCTCCACCTCAGGCGCTCGCGGATCGGGAACGGAAGCAGGCAGCACTCCTCGACCCCATGATTCTCCGCAACCCCGCATCGACCACGGACAGGACACCATGACCACCGCAACCCCAACTCTCGGCGCGGAGCAGCTGCGGCTCATGGATGCCTATTGGCGCGCCGCCAACTATCTCGCGGTCGGGCAGATCTACCTGTTCGCGAATCCCCTGCTGAAGAGCCCGTTGGCGCTCACCGACATCAAGCACATGCTGCTCGGTCACTGGGGCACGACCCCAGGTCAGAATTTCATCTATGTGCACCTCAACCGGGTCATCAAGAAATACGACCTGGACATGATCTACGTCTCCGGGCCCGGGCACGGCGGCCCGGCAGTGGTCGGCAACACCTATCTCGAGGGCACCTACAGCGAAATCTATCCCGAGATCAGCCAGGATGAGGCTGGGCTGCGCAAGCTCTTCCTGCAGTTCTCGTTCCCCGGCGGCATCCCCAGCCATGCCTCGCCGGAGACCCCGGGCTCGATCCACGAGGGCGGCGAGCTGGGCTATTCGCTCAGCCACTCGTTCGGCGCGGTATTTGACAATCCCGGGCTCATCGTCGCCTGCGTCGTCGGCGACGGCGAGGCGGAGACCGGACCGCTGGCCACGGCCTGGCATTCCAACAAGTTCCTCGATCCGGTCAGCGACGGCGCGGTGCTGCCGATTCTCCACCTCAATGGCTACAAGATCTCCAATCCCACCCTGCTCGCCCGCATCACCCGCGAGGAGCTGGACCAGCTGCTGCGCGGCTACGGCTGGGATCCGCTCTACGTCGAGGGTCACGAGCCGGCGCTGATGCATCAGGCCATGGCGGCGACGCTCGATATCGCGATCGAGCGCATCGGAGCCATCCAGGGCAACGCCCGCGCCCACGGCGACCCCTCGCGTCCGCGCTGGCCGATGATCGTGCTGGTGTCGCCAAAGGGTTGGACGGGCCCGAAGGTGGTCGATGGCCTGCAGGTGGAAGGGACCTTCCGCGCGCACCAGGTTCCGCTCTCCGACCCGGCTACCCATCCCGAGCATCTCAAGCAACTGGAGTCCTGGCTGCGCAGCTACAGACCCGAAGAACTCTTCGATGCGCAGGGCCGTCTGCGCCCGGAACTGGCCGAACTCGCGCCCCGTGGCGATCGGCGCATGGGCGCGAACCCCAACGCCAACGGCGGCAAGCTGCTGCGCGACCTGGTTATGCCCGATTTCCGCGCATATGCCGAGAACGTGCCGTCGCCGGGGACGCGTGGCATCGGCGATACGCGCGTGCTTGGACCATTCCTGCGCGATGTCGCGAAAGCGAACCATGAGCAGCGGAATTTCCGCGTCTTCGGTCCGGACGAGACGCTCTCCAACGGACTCGGCGCCCTTTTCGAGGGGACCGCGCGCCAGTGGGACGCCGCGACCGAGCCGCACGACGAATTCCTCGCGCCCGACGGTCGGGTGCTGGATTCCATGCTCAGCGAGCACCAGTGCGAAGGTTGGCTCGAAGGCTACCTGCTGACCGGCCGCCATGGCCTCTTCAACTGCTATGAAGCCTTCATCCACATCATCGATTCGATGTTCAACCAGCACGCCAAGTGGCTGAAGGTGACAGCACACCTGCCCTGGAGACGGAAGATCGCCTCGCTGAACTACCTGCTGGCGTCGCACGTCTGGCGTCAGGACCACAACGGTTTCACCCATCAGGATCCCGGCTTCATCGACCACGTGGTGAACAAGAAGGCCGAGGTGGTCCGGGTGTACCTGCCGCCAGACGCGAACTGCCTGCTCTCGGTCATGGACCACTGCCTGCGCAGCCGCCATTACGTCAACGTGGTGATCGCGGGCAAGCATCCGGCGCCGCAATGGCTGAGCATGGACGCCGCCGTCGCGCACTGCAGCGAAGGCCTCGGCATCTGGCAGTGGGCCAGCAACGACCAGGACGCCGCCCCGGACGTGGTCATGGGCTGCTGTGGCGATGTGCCGACCCTCGAGACGCTGGCCGCGGTCTCGATCATGCGCGAGCACCTCCCCGCCCTGCGGATCAGGGTCGTCAACGTCGTCGACCTGATGAAGCTCCAGCCGCCATCCGAGCACCCGCATGGGCTGCGGGACGTGGACTTCGACGGGATCTTCACCAAGGACAAGCCGGTCATCTTCGCCTTCCACGCCTATCCCTGGCTGATCCACCGCCTGACCTACCGCCGCACCAACCACGACAACATCCACGTGCGCGGCTACAAGGAGGAGGGCACCATCACCACGCCGTTCGACATGACGGTGCTCAACGAGCTGGACCGTTTCCACCTGGTGATGGACGTCATAGACCGCCTCCCGCAGACCGGCGAGCAGGGCGTGTACCTCAAGCAGCGGCTCGCGGACAAACTCATCGAGCATCGGCAGTACATCCGTATCCACGGCCAGGACTTGCCGGAAATCCTCAACTGGAAATGGAACAGCCACCCATGAATAGCCAGGCCTTGATAGACACTGCCGCTGCCTTGGTCGCCGACGACAAAGGACTGCTGGCGATGGATGAAAGCACGCCGACCTGCAACAAGCGTTTCGCCGTGTATGGAATTCCCCAGAACGAGGACTACCGGCGGGCCTACCGCGAACTGCTGATCACCACGCCCGGGCTGAGCACCTACATCAGCGGAGCGATCCTCTATGACGAGACCATTCTGCAGAACACGCAGGACGGTACGTCGATGATCACCGCGCTCACGGCGGCAGGCATCATTCCTGGCATCAAGGTCGATACTGGCGCGCCGGCTCTTGCCGGGCATCCCGGAGAGCAGGTCTCTGCGGGTCTGGATGGATTGCGTGAGCGGCTCGCCGACTATGCGAGACTGGGCGCCCGATTCGCCAAGTGGCGGGCGAAGTTTGTCGTCAAAGCTGACCTGCCCAGCCACGGGTGCATCGAGGCCAATGCGCACGCCCTGGCACGCTATGCCGCCTTGTCTCAGGAAGCGGGCATGGTGCCGATCGTCGAGCCAGAGGTGTTGATGGATGGCGATCATTCTCTGGCGCGTTGCCGCACAGTGACCGAAACGGTCCAGCATGCGGTCTTCGCTCAGTTGCGCAGCCAACGCGTGCTGTTGGAAGGCATCATCCTCAAGCCCAACATGGTCCTGCCTGGGACGGACTCTGCGGAATCCGTCACTACGGACATGATCGCCGAGGCCACGATCGGCGCTCTCCTGCGCACCGTGCCCGCCGCCGTAGCCGGGGTAGCCTTCCTCTCAGGCGGTCAGACGCCGGAACGCGCAACGGTGCGACTCAACGCCATGCACGTGCGTTATGCCGCTTGCCTGCCCTGGGCCCTGACCTTCTCCTTCTCCCGTGCCCTGCAGCAGCCTGTGCTGGAGATCTGGCGCGGCGCCGCGGACAATGCGCAGGCGGCACAACGGGCGCTTCTGCAACGCGCGCTCTGCAACCACGCGGCACGTCGTGGCACATACGTTTCCACCACGGAACCGTCATGAGCTACAGCAAGAAACCCCGCATTTTCCCCCCGGGGGGCAGTTCCAGCAAGACGTCGATCGCCCACCCTTCAGCAACTCCAAGTCCCGAGAACGGCGAAGATCCGTCCATCCAGAACGAAACCCGGTCCATTTCGGCAAGGCGATCGCGGGTATGCTGACAGCCTCCTCCCGCGTCGGATCGCGGCTTCCAGGACCCTGAGCACAGCCATGCCGATCACTCCGCTCTCGCCCCTCCATGACCTCGCACCTGGTGCCGATCAGGCGCCGCCGCGCGCTGTTGCCGCGCGCACCATGCGCGGCCCGGTGTCGACGTGCATCCTGGCCTGCGCGGTGGGCCTGACGCTGGTCGGCAGGGCAGCGGCGGTCGCGGGCGAGGTGACGCCGCTCGTGCAGTGCACCATCCCCACCACGTGGGGCAAAGCGCTCGATCCTGCCAAGGTGCTGCCGGAATACCCGCGACCGCAGCTGGTGCGCGCCGACTGGCTGAACCTCAACGGTACGTGGGACTACGCGGTGAGCGCGCTGGCGGCGGATCGTCCCGCCAGCTGGACGGGCAGGATCGTGGTGCCGTTCCCCATCGAATCGCTGCTCTCCGGGGTGACCGGGCTGCTGCTCAAGTGCCCACCACGTGCACGCTGATCCGCTTGCCCACCCCCAGCTCTGGAAACACATGCCGAAACCGACCACCTCCCCGTTCCTGGTCGCGCTCGCGCTGATGCTGGCGCACGCCTCCCTCTGCTTCGGCGCCGAGGCCTGGCAACCAGGGCACGGCCTGTTGATGACGCGCTGGAGCACCCAGGTCACTCCCGACCACGTCTGGCCGGAATATCCGCGGCCGCAGCTGGTGCGCGAGCGCTGGCTGAACCTCAACGGGCTGTGGAACTATCAAATCACCGACCGCAACGACCTGGACATCCCCAACGCGTTCGTGGGGAAGATCCTGGTGCCTTTCTGCATCGAAGCGCCGCTCTCCGGTGTGATGAAGCCCTTGACCCCTGCGCAGCGCCTGTGGTATCAACGCGAGATCACCATCCCCGCCGCTTGGGATGGTCAACGCGTGCTGTTGCATTTCGGGGCAGTCGACTGGGAAGCGACCGTCTACGTCGATGGCAAGAGGCTGGGCACCCATCGCGGCGGTTACGACGCCTTCAGCTTCGACATCACCAGGAATCTCAAGGACGGCGCCAGCCACTCGGTGGTGGTGTCGGTGTGGGATCCGACCGACGGCGAAGGCGTGCTGCACGGCAAGCAGACGCTCCATCCCGGCGGCTGCTCCTACACCGCCGTGTCCGGGATCTGGCAGACGGTGTGGCTGGAGCCGGTTCCGGCATCCGCCATCGACGGGCTCAGGACCACGCCTGACGTCGACAAGCAGCTGCTCACGATCGCCGTCACCGCCCGGGTCACGCCCCAGCCGCTGCGGGTGGAGGTGACGGTCCTGGATCACGGCAAGACCGTGGCCACCGTGACTGGCGGCATCGGCGACGAATTGACGCCGGACAATCGCAAGAACCTGGTGGAATTCTTCAAGGCCACCTCGGCCCAGATCACCACCGCAGTGGTCGTCCCCATTGCGGAGCCGAAGCTGTGGTCCCCGGATTCGCCTTTTCTCTATGACCTGACCGTGCGCCTGCTCGCTGCGGACGGCAAGGAGCTCGACCGCGTCGCCAGCTACGTCGGCATGCGCAGCGTGAAGATCGGCCACGACCAGGATGGCAACACGCGCCTGCTGCTGAATGGACAACCGACCCTGCTGCCCGGCGCCCTCGACCAGGGGTATTGGCCGGACGGCATCTACCTGGCGCCGACCGACGAAGCCCTGCGCTTCGACCTCGAATGGGCGAAGCGCCTGGGCCTGAACACCCTGCGCAAGCACGTGAAGGTCGAACCGCAGCGCTGGTACTACTGGGCCGACAAACTCGGCATCCTGGTGTTCCAGGATCTGCCGACCGGGAACTGCGGCGATCCGCAAACCGACCAGGAGGCGTCGCCGGCCGCCGCCGACCAGTGGCGGGCGGAGACCCTGCACATCATCGAGAACTGCAGCAGCCATCCATCCATCGTCTGCTGGGACCTGTTCAATGAGGCGTTCGGCGGCTTCGATTACGTCCGCAACACGGCGTGGGTGAAGCAGCTCGATCCCTCCCGCCTGGTGAACGAATCGAGCGGCTTCCCCTTCCACGGCACCGGCGACGTGGCGGACGGCCATGGCGGCATCCCCTTCAAGGATCCGCAGCGCATCACCCTCATCAGCGAGTGGGGCACCGCCTCGCTGGGCTGCGCTGGCCACCAGTGGCCGCACGCCTGGAGCTACGGCAGCTACGATCCCAAGACCGGCAAGGAGATGGATTTCCTGGCTTACTACAACAAGAACCGCGACAGCGCGGTACTGCCCGACATCACGCCCGAAGCCAGCCGCTGGTTGACGCGCAAGGTCGGCGATTTCTTCGCCCAGTTCCTGCGTGAGTCGCCGAAGACCGGGCGCAGCGGCCAGTTCTACTGCCAGCTGGTCGACGTCGAAACGGAGTGCAACGGCCTGATCAGCTACGATCGCGAAGCGGCCAAGGTCGATGCCGCGCAGGTGGCCTCGGCCATCCGCGCGAGCATGCCGGTGCTGAGCGCGAAGACGCGATAATACGGGATCGCTGCGCTATCGCTGTGGCGTTGGCGGCACGTGGGTGCCATGCGGCGGGGCGCTGGCATAGATTCGCTTTCGTTTCACATGGACGGATCCAATGTCGACCCACGATGGGCAGAATTTCCGGCAATCAGGCAGAGATCCCTGCGGCCCTCTGGCGATCCGTCATCGGTACGACTTCGATCGGGGTGAATGCCCGCCACCCCCGGGAATTCCGCATCGATCGTCCGCAAGGATCCGGCGATTGGGTGCTGATCCATTTTCCGACGCCGATGCGCCTGCGCGATCGTCATGGCATCAAGGAGACCCATGCCGATGCCTGCATCCTGTACGCTCCCGATGATCCGCACTGGTTTCAGGCGGCCGGGTCGACCCTGGTCAATCATTATGTCCATTTGCATGGCGCCGACCTCGCTGAGCTGATCGCCCGACTCGGACTGCCGGTGAACGAGGTCTTCTATCCCCGGCCAGCGGACTTCCTTCCCCTCCAGCTGGAAGAGTTGCGCAACGAGTGGGCGAGCGGCGATCCCCACTCCGCGCTGGTGTTCTCCGCCATGGCGGTCCGCCTCCTGGCATGCCTCGCCCGGCATATGGCCGGAACGGACGGCGATGCGCCGCCGCGCCAGGATCCAGTCGATGAACGCCTGCGCTGGTTCCGCAAACGCATCCAGACCCATCCCCACCTGGTCTGGTCGGTGAGCGGCCTGGCACGCTTGGCGGGCCTCAGTCCTGCATATTTCAGCACGACGTGGCGCCGGCAATTCGGGGTCAGCCCGCAAGACGACCTGATCCAGGCGCGGCTCGATCGCGCCTGCCAGCTGCTCGCCAACTCCGAACTGTCCATCACCCGCGTGGCGCAGGCGTGCGGCTTTGCCGATCCCCTGTATTTCAGCCGGCTGTTCCGCAAACGCATCGGACGCAGCCCCCGGGATTTCGCCCGGCAGCTGGCACCCCTTGGCAGGCCTCGCAGGCGGCACTGATCGCGAAGATCTTTGCCCATCGCGCGTCCTATGACGTCGACATCAACCGCATGAGCACCGACGGCCGGCTCCCGATCGCCGCTGGATGAAGGTTGCGTTCAGGGTGGGTAGTCCCCCCAAGAACGATGAGGGATACAAACCCTCAGGTGCGTCCTCAGTGCGGGTTATATGCGGGTGGATAGAGCGCCAAAAACAAACCCCTGTAACCGGTTAGGCTACAGGGGCTTATGGTGCCCGGGACAGGACTCGAACCTGCACGCTTTTGAGGGCGCTAGGACCTGAACCTAGTGCGTCTGCCAATTCCGCCACCCGGGCGGGTTTTGGTTGGAGGGGCGGAACGTAGGGGAGCCTTGGGAAAGATCAAGCCGTGACCTCGGTTGCGCGCCAGGGAGGTGGCGGAGCGGCGCCGTCCGCTGTCTGCTATCCGCCGTCTGCAGTCAGCCGCCAGCCGCCAGCCGTCAACCGTAACCGTCAGCCCTCAGCCACCCATCCTACCCCGTCACCAGCATTCGCATGCGCCAGCGATTGATCGGGCGCACGGGCAATCGCTTTGCTAGAAAGTGCAGGCTCGTGCGTGCTCCGGTCCTCTGACCGGCCTGGTATGGACGAGCGTGGGCCGGTCAGGGAGGCGCTCGCCATCCTCTGCGCGCGCGGTCGCTCATGACAACGCCGTCACCATCCGCGACGTACGCCGTATGCCCATAACCTGAAGGTGCCATGACCACAGCCGCCCGCGTCGTCCGCAATCTCCTGCTCAGTGGCCTTGCCGTGGCGCTGCCCGGCGTCGAGTTGGCGCACGACGATCCGGTCGCGCGCGCGGCGCTGCCCGAATTCCAGATCATCCCGGCCGCGCCCACGGCCGAGCTGACGCCGGCGCAGGACTGGCCGACCACGGAGCAGCTGCGCGGTTGGAGCCGCTCGCTGGGCGGGCCGACCAGCAACCGCTATTCAGCGCTCTACGCGATCACCCGCGCCAACGTCGCGCAGCTGCAGGTGGCGTGGACCTGGCACGGCGGCGATGGCGGCGGCGACATGCAGTGCAATCCCATCGTCGTCGACGGGATCATGTACACGCCGACCTGCGGGCGCGGCGTGGCGGCGGTCGACGCGGTCACCGGCAAGGAGATCTGGCGCGCCGATCTCGCCTTGGGCAAGGTCGGCGGCTTCGAAGCGCCGGCGCGGCGCGGGCTGCTGTACTGGCCGGGCGACGGCGCGACCGCGCCGCGCCTGTACCTGCCGGGCGGGCGCAAGC
>JACDGQ010000822.1 GCA_013821615.1 Planctomycetota bacterium | reverse complement strand
ACACCGCCATCTACACCCATCGCAAGCGGATCGAGATGGTCTGATCGCAAATGACAAATTCTGCTTGAGCCGCTTCGGGCGGCTGCGGCTGAATTGGTGGCGGTTGCCGTTGCGTGCGCGTCAGACTGGACCGGCAGTGTGTTCCCGACCGCAGGATCTGCCTGCGGCGGGAGGCAACCATGCGGGATTGGCGCGTGCGCCGGACACTACAGCCTCATCCGGCCGGGCAACGACACTGGGACCGAACCTACCAGCAGCTCTTGGCGTGGACGCGGCCAACGGACGCCCACACCGCGGTCCCGGCCGGCCCCGAGCCTCCCGAACAGGAGGTCAATCATGAGGACCGCTTTCTACGCACGGGTGTCGACGCAGCGTCAAGCGCAAGCCGACGGCATCGCCCAGCAGTTGGATCGCCTGCAGGGACGGGCCCGGGCGCAGGGCTGGCCGGTGGCGGACGAGGACATCTTCCGCGATGACGGCTACAGCGGCGCCACTCTCAAGCGGCCCGGCCTGGAGCGGCTGCGCGACCGCGTGGCGCTGCGCGTCCTCGACCGAGTGCTGATCACGGCACCGGACCGGCTGGCGCGACACTACGTGCATCAGGTGCTGTTGCTGGAGGAGATCACGGCAACGGGCTGCCAGGTCGAGTTCCTCGACCGGCCGATGAGCCAGGACCCCCACGACCAGCTCCTGCTGCAGGTCCGCGGCGCTGTGGCGGAATACGAGCGTAGCCTGATTGCCGAGCGCATGCGCCGGGGACGTTTGCGCAAGCTGCAAGCCGGCCTCCTGCTGCCCTGGACAAGGCCGCCCTACGGCTTTTGTGTCGATCCCGAGCGGCCGCGCGATCCGGCCGGGGTGCGCCAGGATGGGGCCGAGGCCGCCGTCGTTGCCACCCTGTTCGCCCTGTATGCCGAGGAGCGATGCAGTCTGTTCAGCCTCGCCCGCAAGCTGCAGCGCGACGCAGTCGTGCCCCCGCGCGCCGGGCGGCGCTGGAACGTGACCACTGTGCGCCAGATCCTGACCAATCCCGTCTACACTGGACAGATCTATGCCGGGCGCATCCAGGAGGCGTACGGCACGGGAGCCACGGCGACGACGCGCCGGTTGCGGCCGCGCGAGGACTGGATCGCAGTCGCGCCGGTTCTGGCGGTGGTCACGCAGGAGCAGTTTGATCGCGTGCAGGACAAGCTCGCCCAGAACCAGCAATTCGCACGCCGCAACAACACGGCTCACGCCTACCTGCTTCGCGCCCTGGTCAGCTGCGGCGTGTGCGGCTTGTCGTGCTCCGGCCGCTGCCCGTCACCGGGCTACCGCTACTACCAGTGCCGGGGCAAGCTGACAGCCTTGCATTCGCACCGAGACACGATCTGCCCTTCGCGCCACATCCCGGCAGCACAGCTGGATGCGCTGGTCTGGGACGACTTCTGCCAGATGCTGACCCACCCGGAGACAATCGGCCTCGCGCTGGAGCGGGCGCATGGTGGACACTGGTTGCCGCAGGAACTGCAGGCGCGTTGCGAGACCCT
This sequence comes from Planctomycetota bacterium, assembly GCA_013821615.1. Lineage (GTDB taxonomy): Bacteria > Planctomycetota > UBA11346 > UBA11346 > UBA11346 > BOG-1363. The sequence goes on along the minus strand of JACDGQ010000822.1, from coordinate 506 downwards.
CCGGCGCGGGCAAGCCAACCTCCAGCGGCAGGTCGAGCGGCTGACCGAGGCTTACCTGGCGGGCGTGTTGGGCTTGGACGAATACCAGCGTCGGCGGCGCGACCTGGAACAGCGTGAGCAGGCCCTCGCTGGACAAGAGCGCCAACTCGGGGCGCAGGTGGACCGCCAAGTCGAGCTCGCGCGCCTTGGGCTGAGCATGGAGGAGTTCTGCCGCCGGGTGAGCCAGGGCCCCAAGCAGGCCAGTTGGGAACAGAAACGGCAACTCATCGAATGGCTGGTCGCCCGTGTCATCGTCACCGACGGCGAGGTCGAAATCCGCTACGTGATCCCAACCAGCCCAGCCCGCGAAACCACCCACTTTTGTCATTTGCGTTCAGACTATCGAGCGATGCTTTGGCCGCCTCAAGCATGACCGCCGGTTCGCAACGCGCTATGACCGCCGCACCGTCCACTTCACCGGCTTCGTATACCTCGCCGCAACCATAATCTGGCTACGATGAATGTCG
>JACDGQ010000821.1 GCA_013821615.1 Planctomycetota bacterium | reverse complement strand
CCGTGGCGATGCGCCCGTCCAGGCCGATGCAGCGCACGCTGCGCCCGCCGTCGCACAGGAAGAACACCTCGCCGGTCGGGCCGCAGGTCGGCGCGCGTGCGTCCGCGCCGGCGAAGGCGACCGGTTCCCAGCCGGTCTCGCCCGCGATCACGTCGCGCACGCGCGGCGCGCTTGTGCCGGCCTTCGCCGGTGCCGGCCAGTCCTTCCAGATGAAGCGCATGGCGTCGGGGAAGTGCTCGTTCCAGCCCGCGACGTGGCCGCCCTCGAGGGCGTGGAAGGCATAGTCGTAGCCGCTGAAGCGCAGCGCCTTGTCCATCTCCTGATCGAGCAGGAACCAGTCGCCGGCGCAGTTCTCCATGTCGTGGGTGCCGGTGGTCAGGTAGGCGCGGAGGGGCCGCGCCTCGCACTTGCGGATCAGGGTGGGGAATTCGTGGCCGCCGCGGAACGCCACGAAGCTGCCGCTGTTGGCGTAGACGCGGCTGAACGCGTCGGGACGTTCCCAGGCGGCGTTGAAGGCGGCGATGCCGCCGCTGCTGCCACCGGCAATGCAGCGGTCGTTGCCGCGCTCCGACAGCTTCAGCGCGTAGGTATGGGCCACCCACGGCAGCAGTTCGTCGACCAGGAAGCGCGCGTAGGCGTCGCCGACGCCGTCGTACTCGAAGCAGCGGTTGCGCCGGCCGATGGTCCCCGGCAGCGGCGCCGGCAGCTCGCCGGAGCCGATGAACACGGCGATCGTCACCGGCATCTCCTTGGCGGCGATCAGCGCCTCGAGCATGCTCTTCTCGCGGGCGTTGTAGCCGTCCTGGCGCACGTAGACGCAAGCGGGGGCCGTGCCGTCGTACTGCGCGGGGATGAACAGCGTGCCGCTGCGCCGCGTGCCGGGGAAGACCTTGCTGGCGGTGAAGGTGAATTCCTTGAGCTGGCCGCGCGCGACGCTCAGCGGATCGGCATAGCCCGCGGGCACGGTCGCGCCCGCGAGCGGCCGCAGGACCCACTGGAGATGCTCGTCGCCGGGATTCAGCTCCCACAGGTCCTGGCGCGCGCCCGGCTGATCGGCGCCGGAGAAATCGTCGAGGCCCTTGCCCGGCGCGTGCTTCGGCACCAGGGTCCAGGGACCCCCGGCGGGGCCGCTGATCGCCCACGCCTGCCACGGCTTGCCCGCAGCGGTCTCGAGCACCACCGGCGTGGCGTTGGCCGGGCCGCCGGCGGCCGCCGCCAGCACCAGGGTCTGCGCTGCCGCCGGGCTGATGGCATACGTGCCATCGCCGTTGGCTGTTACCCGCCACTGCCGTGCGGTCGGATTGGCGGGCGCCGCCAGCGCGACCCGCGCGCCGGCGGCGAGGGCCTCGTCACCCGTGCCCAGCACCAGCAGGGGCGCGCTCATCGGCACGATGGTGAAGAGGCCGTCCCAACCCTCGGCGTGGGCTTCCGCCGCGCCGCTGCGCGCGCAGCACGAAAGCAGGAGGAGCACGAAGGCCTGAGTGGTCGGGAGCGTGCGCATGGCGAGGGCATTCCAAGGAGCGTGACGGTGGGCCGGCGGCATGCGCCGGCTGCGGTGTGCAACGGCGCCCGCGGTTGTTACCTACTCTCCACGCCCGCCCACCGCTGACCCCCACTGGGCCGGTATACGCGGGAGGGGCTGGGGGTGGGGAGGCGTGGGAATAGTATCGTTCTTTACGCTGGAGGTCTGCTCCCGTCTGGGACGACTCATTGTCCAGATACCCGTGCGACCTGTAATTTCCAACATCTCGCGCGCCAGCAGCTTCAACATGCGGCCCACGGCAACGCCCTGCCCATTGCCCACAACTCCCGGATTCGGCCGTCGCGAGCGCTGCAAGCGCGATTCAATGAGAGCCCAGGGCAACGCCCTGGGAAATCAGTCACATCTCGATTTCCAGCCCTGCAAGGCAATGCCTGTAAACTTAGCGGGTAAGTTGATGTTCTGCAGGAGTTTGCGTAGTGGTTCCGGGAAATATTTTCATTGACAATGCCGGTGCTTCGAGGCGGCGGCCCGCATGGGAAAACCTCATGCA
>JACDGQ010000820.1 GCA_013821615.1 Planctomycetota bacterium | reverse complement strand
GGCGCGTCCCGGTCGGCGGGGCACCCACCCCATCAGCTGCCGCCGAGCGCCTGCCAGCCGATCAGCATCAGCACCGCGTCGCAGCAGGCGTGGGCGAGCCAGGCGCCGACCAGCCGGCCGCTGCGCTGGTAGAGCAGGCTCCAGCACGCGCCCGCCAAGCCGACCACCGCGCCCAGCACCAGGCCCCAGCCCCAGCCGACGTAGACGGCGGCGACGACGACGTGGTGGAGGGCGAACCCGACGCCGGCCAACGCGTGCGCGGCCGGCATGGGCAGGCGCTCGCGCAGGCGGCCGAAGACGAACCAGCGCCAGTAATATTCCTCGAAGGCGCTGTGCGCGAGGCTCAGCGCCAGACTCATGGCGAGGTAGGCGGGGAGGCTGGAGCAGTGGAATTCGGCGATCTTCGCGGCGATGTGCGGAGCAGCCGTGAGGCGCAGCCCGTCCAGCGGACCGTAGGCCATGGCGGCCAGTCCACCGGCCATCACTACGCCGGCACCGAGGCCGGTGAGCAGCGCGGTACGGCGCGTGCTACGCGTATTCAAGGCGGCCAGCGGCCGTGGTCGACCCCAAAGCCAAGCGCTGGCGAGCGGATAGAGCACCATGACCAGCTTGAGCACGCCATAGACCACCGGCGCGGCGGGCTGGCCGGCGAGGGTGATGAAGTAGAGGAAAGTGCCGATCACGGGCAGCAGCAGAGCGGGCAGCAGGAAGGGCCAGGGGATCATAAGTTATCAATAGATAATTAATAGATCGGGCTCTGTCCAACAGTTTTTGGTCCCTCGTCGTCCGAAGTGGAAACTTTCCGTCCATCGCGGGGAAAGCGAAACCTGATCGAACAAGAGGAACGGAGAAACGGAGGAAGGCTGGGAGCCAGTGAAAAAAGCGAAATCGGGAAAAACGACATCGTCACCTCTTGGCTGTCCTCCGTTCCTCCGTTCCTCTTGTTCGATCCTGTCTTTCCTGCATTGATCGACGAGACCCGAGTAGGCAATGGAGCCACCACGAATGACGAGGAACCCAGTTTTCGGGCAGCCCGCAGCGCCGTTTCAGGCCCCGTCGCGCGTCATGCGCCAGCAGCGATGGATGCGCTTGTTGCGGAAGTCCTCGGGGATGCTGCTCGCCGTGACCTCCTCGACGCGCAGCGGCGGCAGTTCGCTCTCGGCGAGGCGGAAGTCGCGGAAATTGGTGCTGAAATACAACGTGCCGCCGGGCGCCAGGCGCTGGCTGCAGCGCTCCAGCAGCCAGGGGTGGTCGGTGGCGACGCTGAACGGCTTGGCCATGGCCTTGGAATTCGAGAAGGTCGGCGGGTCGCAGACGATGAGGTCGTAGCGTTCGTCAGCGGCGGGCGCGGCGGCGAGCCAGTCGAGGCAGTCCGCGCGCACCACGCGGTGCGCGGGGCTGGGTTCCTGGCCGTTGAGCGCGAGATTGCGCGCGCACCAGTCGAGGTAGGTGTTGCTGAGGTCGACCGTGGTGGTCGCCGCCGCGCCACCGGCGCGCGCGTAGACGGTGAAGGCGCCAGTGTAGGCGAAGAGATTGAGCACGCGCTTGCCCGCCGCCGCGGCGCGCACCGCCGCGCGCGTCGGCCGGTGATCGAGGAACAGGCCGGTGTCGACGTAGTCGGAGAGGTTGACCTCGAAGAGCAGGCCCTGCTCCGCCACGGTCTTGACCGTGCCGCGCGCGGCGACGCGGTGGTACTGGCCGTCGCCTTCCTGGCGGTCCTGCTGGCGGAAGCGGCGCTTGAGGAAGATGCGCTCCGGCGCGAGCTGTAGTCCGCTTGCGACCGCGCCAGACACTGCCGCGAGCCACGCCTCCTCGTCCGCCACGGTTTCATTGCGGGTGCGCGCGAAGGCCCACACCACTGCGTCGCCATCATACCAGTCGACGATCAGCGGCTGGTCGGCGATGTCTTTTTCATACAGACGGTAGCAGGTGACCGCACTGCGCCGCGCCCATTTGCGCAGATGGCGGTGCACGCGGGCGAGGCGGTTGGCCAGTTGAGAGTAGGGATCTTCCATCGCGGCGGGAGTCTGAGGGG
>JACDGQ010000819.1 GCA_013821615.1 Planctomycetota bacterium | reverse complement strand
CTCTCGCGCCTCGTGCCTAGCGCCTAGCGCCTCACCCCACCACCCGCCGCGCGATCGCCTCCGCCGCCCGCCGCAGCGACCCATACTGCGTCTGCGCGCGCGACCAGTAGCCCTCGCCCTTCGGTCGCTCGATGCAGGTCAGGCAGCACAGGCCGAGCATCAGCGTGCCGTAGAAGCTGAGCAGCAGATTGACCGCGGTGAATTCGTTCCACGGCGTGCGCGCGTAGTCGGCGGTGAAGGACACCACCATGCCGACCGCGGTCAGCACCAGCAGCGCCAGGAACGGCGCCATCAGCCCCCACTGCACCACCACGCGGTCGCCGCCCATGCCTTTGGCGGTGACGCGGAAGGCGCGGCCGTGCGGGCGCCACAGCGCGGCAATGAGGCCGGGGACGACGTGGAAGACGGTGATCAGCTTCTTCAACTCGGTGACCACCGGCATGACCTTGCCCGCGGACAGCCAGTAGGTGACGGCGAACACCGCGACCAGGCGCGGCAGGACCATGGTGAAGGCATCGCCGGGCTGGCACTGGAAGACCGGCACGCCCGCGAACCAGTAGACTACCGGCGAGAGCACGATCAGCAGCAGGACCGGGAACGATAGCCAGTAGAGCAGGACGTCGGCGTAGAACACGCGGTCGAGCCAGGTCAGGCCGGGCGCGCGCAGCGGCCCGTAGGGCAGGTACAGGGTCTGCGCGGTGCCCTGGCACCAGCGCACGCGCTGGCCGATGTACTCGTCCAGGCTCTCGGTGGCCAGACCGTGGCTGAGCGCCTCGTTGAGGTAGACGGTGCGCAGCCCGTGGCTCTTCAGCGCGTAGCTCAGGTAGAGGTCCTCGCACAGGCAGCCGAGCGGGTAGCCGCCGACCGCGGCGAAGGCGCTGCGCGTACACAGGAAGCCGGTGCCGACGCAGAAGGCGTTGTCCCAGGCGTCGCGGCTGGGCTGGGCGACGTCGAAGAAGTAGCGCTGCTCCTCGGTCCAGGCGCGCGCGCCGACCAGGTTGTGCTGGATGGGGTCGGGGTTGTCGTAGTGCTGCGGGGTCTGCACCAGCGCCACGCCCCGCGCGTCGAGCAGCCCGGCCATGCGCCGCAGGATGCGCGCCTGCGGGATGAAGTCGGCGTCGAGCACCAGCACCAGCTCGCCATCGGTGTGGGCCAGTCCGTGGTTGAGGTTGCCGGCCTTGCCATGCGCGGCGTCGGCACGGCGCAGGTAGTGGACATCGAGCTCGGCACAGCGCGCCGCCAGCCAGTCGCGCCGGCCGTCGTCGAGGACGGTGATGCGCAGGCGCTCCGGCGGCCAGTCGATGGCGAGGCAGCCGGCGAGGGTCGCCTCGAGGATCTCGGTGTTCTCGCCGAAGGTGGGAATGAGGACGTCGACGCTGGGCAGCACGTCGCGCTGCGCCAGGCGCGCCTCCGCGGCGTCGGCCTGCGCGCCGCGGTCGGTGCGACGGATGCAGACCAGCGCGCTCCAGCACACGTAGGCCAGGGCCAGCGCCTCGCAGGCGAAGAAGCCGTACTGCCACAGCGTCCAGCGCTCCCAGGCGAAGGGCGGCAAGGTGGCGTGGACGCGCCACCACGCGTAGCGCAGGGCGAAGACCTCGAGAATGGCGACCGCGATCAGGCGCGCCCACAGGCGGTCGCGCGGCAGCACCGGCAGCAGCAGCCACAGGCCGGCGGTGAGCAGCAGCGCGGGCAGCAGGCCGATCAGGAACATGGCGCGCACCGGGTGCGGAGTGCGGGGTGCGGAGTGCGGAGTGCGGAGTGCGGGCCTCCGCACGCGGCCTCCGCCACGCCAGGACCCGCATCGTGTGCCGGCGATCGCATCCCGAACCTCACCCTTCCCTCGAAAACAGCGACCCGATCAGCGTCCGGCGCCGCGCCTTGCGCCCGAGCGCGTGGTCCGGACTGCGCCCGTCGAGCACGCTGCGGCAGTCCTGGATCATCTGCCGGGCATGCACGTAGCGCTGACCGGGGTCTGGGTGCAGGGCCCTGCGCACCACCGCCTCGCAGTCAGCGCCCAGGCCCGGGCGCAGCGTGCC
>JACDGQ010000818.1 GCA_013821615.1 Planctomycetota bacterium | reverse complement strand
GTGCGGAGTGCGGGAAACCACCCCTGCGCCGATGTGCACCCCGCACTCCGCACTCCGCACTCCGCACGGCTGTCCCCACGGCGACGCCAGGACGGACAGGCGCGCGGACGTCGGACTCCGGACCCCGGACCTCGGACAGGTTGTCATTGCCCACCCGCCGACAGCCGCAGCGCGCGCCGGCGCAGCTCGTGGATCTTGGCGCTGTCGGGGCGCTGCTCGTAGTAGGCGCTGGCGTGGGCCAGGGCCTTGGTCGCGTCGGGGCGGTGGTCGGTGTAGATCAGCGCCAACAGGTAGTGCGACTCGAGGTCGACGTTGCTGGACGGATCGAAGTGCCCGGGTGCCACTTCGCGCTCGAGCAGGGCGATGGCTTTTTCATAGTCGGCGATGGCGAAGCAGTACGCGCCGAGCATGCCGTTCGCCTCGGGGAAATCGGCGTCCTCGGTGAGGATGCGCTGCAGGTCGTCGCGCATGGCGACCTTGCGCGGCGGCTTCTGGCGGTTGGCGAACAACGCGCGCTGCCACAGCACGCGCTGCGCCTGCGCGCCGCTCGCGACCTTCAGCGCCTGGGCGAAGTCGGCATCGGGCTCGCCGGCGCCGGTGCGTTCGTGGACCAGTGCGAGGTTGACCCACGGCTCGCTGCGCGTCGGCGCCAGATCGCGCGCCTTGGCGAGGTGGGTCTCGGACTTGAACAGCGCCTGCGGCTGGTCGGCGAGCGGGCCGAGGTAGAGCGTGCCGAGGTTGTACTGCGCGCCGAAGTGCCCGGGCACGATCGCCAGGCATTCCTCGTAGGCGCGCTTGGACTCCTGCCACTGGCTGAGCCGCTCGCGCGCGGTGCCGACGTTGAACCAGTAGTCGGCGGCCTCGGCGGGCGCCTCGCTGGCGAGGCGCGCGGCCTCGCCGAAGCGGTCGGCGGCGGTAGTGAAGTCGCCGGCCTTGAAGGCCAGCACGCCGAGGTTGCAGAGCACCTCGGGATGGCCCTGACCGACCTTGCTGGCCTGCTCGTACCAGCTGCGCGCCTCTTCGTTCTGGCCGAGCTGCTGGTAGGCGAGGGCGAGGTTGAAGAGCGCCTGGAACGAGGTGCTGTCAGCGACCAGGGCGCGGCGGTAGTGCTCGATCGCGGTCTCGTAGCGCTTCTGCATCAGCGCCTCGTTGCCGAGCGCGATGCGCTGCGCCGCGCTGCCCTCGGGCAGCACCGTGAGCTCGGCAGCCGGGGCCGCGAGCAGCGCGGCGGCGAGCACGGCTGCGACGCAGGCATGGCGGAGCAGGCGCATGGAAGACTTCCGCGTCAGGCTTTGGCGTTCGGCGTGACGCGGTCGGAGCTGCCGCCGCCACCGAGGAGTTCGGCGAGCGGCCCGGCCATCTCGTCCGCAGAGGCGCTGTACGACCCTTCGGCGATGCGCTGGCGCAACTGGTCGATCTTGTGCAGGTCGACCGGGTTCATGTCCTTGAGGAGCTGCACGTAGCGGGCGATGGCCGCGGGGCTGCTGGAGGTCACGTCGATCTGGTCGGTCTGACCGGTGGGCGTGACCACGGGCGCACCGCTGCGCGCCGAGGCCGCCTCGGTCTGCCGCCGCCGGGTCGCCGGGTCAGCCGGGCGATAGTCGTTGTTATGGATCTCCATGGCCTTCTCCACAGGGGACCAGGTCCCCATGCTGCCATCATGATCGGCGCCACCGGACCGGACTTGAGCGCAATCTGCGTCAGCGTCGCCAGACCTGTAGAACCTCGCGCCGCCACCTGCAGGCCATTCTACCCCAACCCCTTACGGAGGGCAAATGGACGCGGTTCGGGCATCGGTCATTACCGACCCATGAACTTCGTGCCGGTTGATCCGACCATCGTGAGCGCCGCAGGCGCGGCCCTATGCCAGCCCAGGGCAACGCCCTGGGAATAGGCATTTTATAAACATTCCCGAGCCCTGCAGGGCAATGCCTGTAAACTTAGCGGGTAAGTTGATGTTCTGCAGGAGTTTGCGTAGTGGTTCCGGGAAATATTTTCATTGACAATGCCGGTGCTTCGAGGCGGCGGCCCGCATGGG
>JACDGQ010000817.1 GCA_013821615.1 Planctomycetota bacterium | reverse complement strand
CGACCGCGCGCGGCGCGGTCGCCGGGCTGATGCCGCCGGCGCAGCTCACCGGGATGCGCACCGCCTGCGCGACCTCGGCGAGGGTGGCGAAGACCTCGCGCCCGAGCATCTGCTGGTCGATCGGGGTGTGCACGCTGACCAGGTCGACGCCCAGCGCCTCGACCGCGCGCGCCCGGCCGACCGGGTCGGCGACGCCGAGCAGGTCGCAGCCGATCGCCACGCCCAGGTGGCGGCCGGCATCGACGCAGTCGCGGATGGTCGCATCGGTGGCCGCGGCCAGGACCATGACGACATCCGCGCCGGCCTTCTTGGCCGCCTCGACCTCGGTGCGGCCCGCATCCATGACTTTCATGTCGGCGACTACCGTGGCCTGTGGGTAGGCGGCGCGCAGGCGGCGCACTGCCTCGAGGCCCTCGGATTTGATCAGCGGCGTCCCCGCCTCGACCCACGGGATGCCCGCCGGCAGCGCCTCGGCCGCCGCGCGCAGCGCCTGCTCGAGGTTGAGGAAATCGAGCGCCAGCTGGACGACGGGCGCGGTGGGGACCTGATACGGCATGGGCCGCACCCTATCCCCCGCTCCCCAGGGGCAATGCGCCTGACCGTGCAGGGGTCATGCGCCGGGAGGATGGCTGACCCTGGACCCGGGCCTTAGCCATGATTCCACACCTGCGCGAGGCGAGCTGCGGGCGAGCGCGTCCAGACCAGGCGTCGCGGCACCCAGGGTCCAAGGTCTCCCGCCTCCTGAGGGGACCGGTTGCACCCCTCCCGCCTCGCCCCTAGAGTCCGGCGCCCGAACCAGCCAGGAGACGAGGCCATGACCGACGCCACCGCCACGAGCGCGGACAAGCCGTCCAGCGACAAGCCCGCGGACGAGTGGAAGCCCGAGCCCCGGCAGTGGACGTGGAAGGACCTCTTCACCGCCCCGATGCTCGCCTTCAAGCCCAAGTGCATGGTGGTTTCGGCGCTGACCCTGGCGCTCATCGGCCTGTGGTACTGGCTCTACGCCCAGTGCGAGTTCTCGCACGCCTACACCCTGCAGTCCAACCTCATCGACTGGGCCTGGGGCCTGGTCGCGCTGGTGATCTTCAGCCTCGGCGCCAGCCTGGTGGCGGTGTTCCTCAAAGCCGACCTGCTCGATGACGAGTTCCTCTCCTTCGGCGAGGCGCTCGCCCAGTACAAGTCGCGCATCGTCCCGGCGCTGCTGGTACCGGTGTTCCTGGTCGCGCTGCTCGGCGGCGTCTACGTGGCGCTGATCTACCTGCCCGCGCTGGCCAGTTCGATCCCCTTCGTCGGACCGACGCTCTACGCGATCCTCTACCCGCTGATCTTCCTGTTCTCGCTGTTCGGCTTCCTGCTGAGCATCGCGGTGTGGCTGAGCACCTTCGTCTTCCCCAGCATCATCGCCATCCGCAAGCACGGCTGGTTCGATAACGTCGTCGACACCATCGAGGCGGTCGGCACCAAGCCGCACATCCTGGCGGCCAGCCTGCTGCTGTCGCTGATCATGATGGGCTTCGCCAGCTGGATCGGCCTGGGCGCGATGGCCCAGCTGAAGTCCCAGACCCGCTACCTGCCCGGCGACGCCAACGTGGTGCAGCAGACCGAGACCCGCGCCAAGGAGTTCGTCCAGGTCGTGCTCGATGGCTTCGACCAGCATGTCTCAGCCCACGTCGATCCCAGCCATTCGCTGCTGCAGGCCGGCGCTTCGACGCTCAGCTCGGCCTTCTATGGCACCCCGTCGGGCTCGGCGTATTCGCGCGGCGCCTACCAGCAGAACGTCACCGGCCCGATCGCCGGCGTGTGGCAGGGCATCATCCTGGCGCTGATCCTGGGCTATGTCGCCAACCTCTTCATCGCCGGCGGCATGCTCACCTACCTGCTGGTGCGCGAGGACGACTACTGGGATGACGAGGACCTCGAGGACCTCGACAAGCTCGCGAAGGAGCTGGAGGAGGAGGCCAAGCGCGACCAGGGCGCGCCCGCCGCCGCCGCACCAGAAGCGGTCGCGGCCATGCCGCCGCCGGCCGCCCCGGCCCCGGCTG